>DASVUU010000527.1:0-1729 GCA_036386935.1 Cytophagaceae bacterium
CATGCAAGAGACACAGCGCTGATGCTATCTCGGCTCCACCATTCCAAAACATTGTTAGGGACCGCGACTCCATCCATAGAAAGCTATTACCAGGCCAAAAGTGGTGGCTGGGGTTTAGTTACAATGACTAAGAGGTATTTGGATACGGCCCTTCCTGAGATTATTCTAGCGGATACCTTAAAAGAGAAAAAGCAAAAAACCATTCGAGGTGATTTTTCTTTTATTACTATTCAAAAGTTGCAAGACCGATTAGTTCGTAAGGAGCAAAGCATATTATTTCAAAACAGGCGTGGTTACGCTCCTATCCTAAGCTGCGATGAATGCGCCTACGTGCCAAAGTGCATCAATTGCTCAGTAAGTCTCACGTATCATTTATTAAAAGCGGAAATAAGCTGTCACTATTGTGGGCATACAGAAACTATTCCCACAAAATGTCCGGTTTGCGGCTCAGGAAAAATAAAAACCGTTGGCTATGGCACAGAGAAAATAGAAGATGATTTAAAACTTATCTTACCAAAAGCTAGGATTCAAAGAATGGACCTTGACAGCACACGGAAAAAAGACAGTTTTAAAAAGTTGATACAGGAGCTTGAGAAAGGAAATACTGATATCTTAGTAGGTACCCAAATGGTTGTGAAAGGATTGGATTTTGAGAAGGTAACGTTTGTAGGGGTTTTTGATATAGACAGACTCATACATTTCCCCGATTTCAGGTCCTTAGAAAAAACCTTTCAGGTATTGACGCAAGTTAGTGGGCGAGCAGGTAGGCGAGCCTCTAAGGGAGAGGTGGTTGTACAGACTAATAATCCCGGTCTATCGATCTTCCAAAAGGTGAAAAACAATGATTTTAATCTATTTTATGGAGAAGAAATAAAGGAAAGGGAAAAATTCAATTATCCCCCTTTTGTTCGCCTGATCAAAATAATTTGCAAGGATCCGGTTGAAAAAACCTGTCTTGACCTCGCCGATGAAATCGCGATACAATTAGTTCATAGTCTAGGTAAAAAAAGAGTTCTAGGTCCTGAAAAGCCGCTCATTAATAGAATCAAAAACTATTTCATTCAAGATATTATTATCAAACTAGAAAAAGGGAAATTAAACCTTCCAACGATAAAAGGGCTGATTGTCGAGACATCTGAAAAGGCCTTAAGCAAAAAGGAATACAAGAAATCCATTGTAATTTTCGATGTTGATCCCTTGTAACATCAAGTAATCGTTGTGTTTTCAGATAAATAGGCCTAATATTGCGTTCTTTCTTAAAACCAATAATTTTTAATAATGTATTACGATAATAACTGGGCTGTAATCATTCCAATGGCCAATGAGTCAAAAGACTTTCCTGAATTCAGTGAGGCGATTGTAAAGGTTTTGGACAGACTTACTGGAGGCACAGTTTATTTTATTGTAGACAATGCGACAAAGGATAACACTTTTGAACTTTGCCAAGAATTAGAAGGGAAAGACAACCGATTTAAAGCCGTATGGGCACCAGAAAATAAAAACGTAGTAGACGCCTACATGAGAGGCTATAGAGAAGCCTACAATAATGGGCATGATCTTATTATTGAAATGGACGCCGGTCTTTCCCATGATCCAAGAGCCTTAGCGATGTTCCTCCGAGTACTAAACGAAGGCAATACATGTGCATTCGGCAGCAGGTTTATTAATGGAGGTTCAATGGGAGACTCTCCCTGGAATAGAAGGAATTTGTCGAAAACCGGCACTGTAT
>DASVUU010000528.1:0-5167 GCA_036386935.1 Cytophagaceae bacterium
ACGAATTTCTCAAGTGCAGCAGGAGTGTAGAAGTTCTAGCATAAAATTATCTGTAAAAGGTGCTTAATTATATTGTTCCGGCAGTTATCCCTTTTCGTGGCAAATTTTATTCAATACGTTCAATACCCTATGGGCAAGCAAACTCGTGGATCTTAATGCGGACTAGCGTAATATTTGCTATTTTAGCTTAACAGAATACATTAGTGTCCTCAATTAAATAGCCAATTTATTTTTTAACCATACAAAGTTTTACACATCTAGGATTTTTATTATCAATAACAATGGCATCATCAAACGATAAAGCAAAAAAAGCCTTCAATATATTCGACAAGGTTCAAACGAAAAACTTGATCGATAATATAAGGAATAAGCCAACCTCCATTTTAGAAAAGAAGACTTTTCCAACGGAGGAAATGGCCTCCTCGCAAGGGCAGCAAAAAAGAATAGAGACTATAGGAAGAGAAACCGGCAAAGATTTCCCTATACTCGCTGGCCAAAAGCACTTTGATAATCCTAAACTTTTAGAAGGCAACATAGAGAATTATATTGGAATGACTCAAATACCTACGGGGGTAATTGGGCCGCTCAATGTACTAGGATCTGTTGCCAATGGGGATTTTTACGTGCCCCTTGCTACATCTGAGGGCGCCTTGGTAGCTTCTTACCACCGCGGTGCAAAGGCTAGCAGACTTTGTGGCGGCATCACCTCTGCTTGTCTAGTTGAAGGAGTCCAACGAAGCCCCGTTTTCAAATTTAACCATTTAGGAGATCTTGGCGTCTTCCTAACGTGGATCCTGCAACAACTCGATGAATTTAAAACAATTACTGAAAGGCATAGCCGGTATGCTAAGCTAATTGATATGAAATTAAATATCGAGGGAAATCACCTTACGCTGACGTTTGAATTCCATACGGGCGATGCAGCGGGCCAAAATATGGTGACTCTTTGTACTGACGGCATTTGCAAATATATTATTGAGCATGCCCCAATAAAGCCTTTATTTTGGTTCATTGAGGGAAATTGCTCTGGTGACAAAAAGGCAACTTCTTTATCATTTGTTAACGTGAGGGGCAAAAAGGTGACTGCAGAAGTAGCCTTGTCAAAAGAGGTTGTCAGTGGGGTACTGAAAACTACACCACAGGCTATGGCAGAATATTGGCTTACTTCAACTGTAGGAGTTATTCAAAGTGGTGCCATCGGAGCTCAAGGTCATTTTGCAAATGGCCTGGCGGCTTTATTTTTAGCTACCGGTCAAGACGTAGCATGCATTTCTGAAGCGTCCGTGGGGATTACCCGAATGGAGATGACAAGCGATGGGGGACTATACGCTTGTGTGACTTTGCCCAATCTTATTGTAGGAACAGTAGGCGGAGGCACCTGCCTCCCCACTCAAAGGGAATGTTTAGAAATGATCGACTGCTTCGGGGAAGGAAAATCTCGAAAGTTTGCTGAAATATGCGGCGCTCTAGTGTTGGCAGGGGAGTTATCGATCGCAGCAGCACTATCTGCTGGACATTTTTCCAGTGCCCATCAAAAATTTGGCAGAAAGAAATAGACGCATAGGTGAATCATGACGAATAACAATTATAGCAATAGCAGGGAAAACAATTCGCCCATTCTAACACGACTATATATTTATCAAAAAGAGAGGTTTCCCATTTTAGGACATGGTTTACTTGTTGCATCGTTTAGCTTTTCTGCAATTTCCTATTCGCGGATATGCAGAGGTGTAGAAGGGTTTGTGTCGTGGGACAGGTTCTTCTTGGGAGTGTTTACTACCATAACCTTATTTTTACTTGTAAGAATTTTTGATGAATTCAAAGATGCGTCAGAAGATGCGATGTATAGGCAGGAACTTCCCGTACCTAGAGGTCTAGTAAGTTTAAAAGAGCTTGCTGGGGTCGGCTTTATAACGGTATTGTTTCAGATAGCTATCAATATTTATTTCTTCCCCGCAATGCTAATCTTGTATGCTGTAGTTATCGCTTACCTTCTCCTAATGGGCAAAGAATTTTTCGTCGCTTCCTGGCTTAAAAAACATCCCTTTTGGTACGTAACCTCCCATATGTTCATTATTCCGCTGGTAGATATCTATGCGAGTGGAATAGACTGGCTGTTGGAGGACGCAGATGCACCTAAGGGATTGATGTTCTTCTTTGCCGTTTCCTACATGAATGGAATTGTGCTAGAGGTTGGGCGTAAGCTTAGGGCCAAGGAAAAAGAGAAGGAGGGTGTCCTTACCTATACCTCAATGCTTGGAAAGAGGCGAGCATTGTTACTGTGGATCGGGATATTGTTAGTTACTCTTTTCCTTGCGATAGCCGCTTCGGCCTTTGCTGGATATGGCACTGCTGCTTTTTATATTTTAGGTGTCGTCTGGCTAATATGTTCTATCCCGGCCTTTCTTTTCTTATATAGGGAAAATGAAAAACTCGGTAAGATGATTGAATATGCTTCCATTCTTTGGACTATTTCTATGTATCTTACTCTTGGAGGAATTCCAATGATTATAAAATTGATAGAATGAAATTTATTTCACATGAAGAAGCGAATCCCGGCAGCGAATATACACTCGGTGGTAAGGCATCAAATCTATTGCGTTTAAAACGCCTAGGAATTAAGGTTCCAAATTGGATTGTAATACCGAAAGAGGTTTTAGAGGATATTTTTATTATTGAGCCCTCAAATGACGATCATCATAGCGATTTATTTCAAAAAATTTCTTCTATCAAGATCCCCGATCTATTTATAGAACAGGTGGTAGGACATTTTCCAGACACACGATTCTTTGCCGTTCGATCTTCTGCAGCAGATGAAGACGGGTCAGAATACTCGTTTGCCGGACAATACGATTCTTTCCTTTACGTGATTAAGGAAACCCTTGAGGAGAGCATCAAAAAGGTTTGGTGTTCGTCGTTTTCCGATAGAGTTGCTCAATACAGGCATAAGAATAACTTAACTCAAAAATTCGGTATATCCGTTATCGTACAAAGAATGATAGATGCTGAAGCTGCTGGGGTGGCCTTTAGTATAAATCCTGTCAACGGAGACAGAAATGAAAAAATAATCAGCGCAGTGTATGGACTTGGCGAGGGGCTTGTTTCGGGCGAGCTCAATGCAGATAACTTTGCAATAAAAGATCAAATAGTCACTGAACGCCTCGCCGACAAGACCCACCGAGTGATCCTTGATATAGCTCAAAATAGCGGCACCCGAACCATAACGGTAGAAGAGGAGAAGAGAAAGGTTGCATGCTTGTCAAGCGGAGCGATTTCTGAGATTGTCAGGTTACTGGAGGTTTGTGAAAAGGAATATCAGAAACCGATAGATATTGAATTTGCAGTGATGAAGGACGCTGTCTATTGTCTACAAGCGCGCCCTGTTACTAGTATTTCTAAACCTATAGAAAGTGGAGAAGACTACATTGTATGGGACAATAGCAATATTATAGAGTCTTACCCCGGCGTGACAAGCCCCCTCACTTTTTCATTTATTATAAAGATGTATGAAGCAGTCTATAGGCAGTTTGCAGACATAATGGGAGTATCGTCTAAAGATGTCGATGAAAATTCCCATGTATTCGCCAACATGCTAGGCCTTTTAAACGGCCGAGTCTATTACAACCTTTTCAATTGGTATAAAGCGCTCGCCTTATTGCCGGGGTACAGTCTCAATGCTGAATTCATGGAGAAAATGATGGGCGTAAAGGAACGGTTTGTTCTAAAGGATGTCAAGAAACGGACAAGATTTAGCGAAAGGCTACGGGTGCTTAATCTTATACGAATCATGTTGAAAAATCTCACTTCATTACCGAAAATGAGAGTCGTGTTTCAAAAGGATTTTAACAAGACAATGGAAGTTTATGAAAAGATAAAGTTCGAAAAGTGCCGTCCTGAAGAACTAATGCAGCTCTATAATACATTTGAACAAACGTTATTAAAAAAATGGAAAGCACCCCTTGTTAATGATTTTTTCGCCATGATATACTTTGGTGTCTTGCAGAAATTAGTAGTCAGATATAAAATTTCCGACGACGCCGCGATCAGTAATGATCTTTTGTGCGGGGCTAAGGATATTGTGTCAACAGAACCAATTCGTCGGCTTTTGACAATTGCCGATGCTATCAGCAAAAATCCTGATGCTAGAGAGCTTTTTTTATTAAAAAAAGAAAATGAGATATTACAGCAACTGAGCAATAAAGCCTTTGAGGAAATAAAGAATCATATTGACAGCTACCTTAAAGTATTTGGGGAGAGATGCGTCGGCGAATTGAAACTAGAGACTGTCACCTACAAACAAAATCCTTCGGCGTTCATCAAAATTGTCAAATCTTACGTTCAGCAAGGAATTGTTAAAAACACTGACGAGAATAAGACTGAAGACCACTTGAGAGACGCTGCAGAGAAGAAAGCTAGAAAGGCATTAGAGGGTAAATGGAGCAGAAGGTTAGTTTTCAATTATTTTCTAAAACATGCTAGAACATTGGTAAGCCAGCGGGAAAATTTAAGGTTTGAGCGAACGCGAGGCTTTGGAATGGTGAGGCAAATTTTCTCGGCCATAGGACATCAATTCTACACTGCGAAACTTATAAATTCTGATAGGGATATTTTTTTTCTTACTAAGAAAGAAGTCTTTGATTACATAAAAGGCACATCCGTCAACAAAGACCTTCGAAAGTTAATTCTGCAACGCAAGGAAGAATATTCAGTATTTGAGAAGCAAAAAACTGCTGAACGAATTAGAACTAATGGCATTGTAAATTATGGAAACGATTTTAGTGCAATTCCAGCTAAAAGTATTAATGATGGCGATTTGAAAGGAATTGGATGTTGCGCGGGCGTTGTCCGTGCGAAGGTTCGTCTTGTAGTTGATCCGAACGAGGTAGAGAATTTGAATGGCGATATACTCGTGACCTCTAGTACTGATCCAGGTTGGGTAACGCTGTTCCCAACAGCAGCTGGCATTCTAGTCGAGAGAGGAAGTTTACTTAGCCACTCCGCCATTGTATCAAGGGAAATGGGCATTCCATGTATCGTCGGCATTACTGGTTTGCTCGATCTCTTAAGGAGTGGTGACCTCGTAGAAATGGACGGAAGAACGGGGGAAATTAAGATATTAGATAGACATGAGTAACAAACTAACCGATAAGGTATCCTTCACTTCAAT
>DASVUU010000529.1:0-4089 GCA_036386935.1 Cytophagaceae bacterium
GTTTGGATTGGCTAATGCTTCTAGCATTTTGATTGCCGCTTTTTCTGTATCGAAATCTTTGATTAAATATCCGCTTGAATTGTCCTGAATAATCTCTCCACATCCACCTACATCAAAAGTTACACATGGAGTTCCACAAGCAATTGTTTCTAGGAGAACTAAAGGAAAATTATCTGCTCTGGTAGGGTAAAGGAAAATATCTGCTGCATTTAAGCATTCTATAATTTTCTCCTCTTCTGAAACATATCCTAACGGATGGATAATGAGATTCTTTAGCTCAAGAAGCTCAGGAATTTCTTCTCCCCCCATTAAAAGAACGTGAATTGGAAAAGATGTCTTTGCGTTTATTTCGCTTAAAATCTTAAATAAATCTTCGCCACCTTTAAAGAAGTTATTTTTAATTCTTTGAGCGATAAAGATTATAACCTTTGCTTCTTGTGGGAGACCCAATTTCATTCTTATAAGCTCCTTTTCTAATACTCGAAACTTTTCTAAATCAAGTCCATGTGGAATATGATAGATAGGCTTACCAGCTAAAACAGGACTTTGGATTGCCATGTTGTAAAGCCATTTCGAAGGAACCACTACAGAAAAATCACAGTGTTTATAAATACTTTTTTTTCTATTAATTAACCATCTACCAGTGTTGATCCCAATCGTAGGAAAAATTCTTTTTTCATTTTTAGCTGGTTTAAGATTCTTCCATGCTTCATCCCCGAAAGTGTGGGCACCGTTTGCAGTAAATGCCCACATATCATGCAGCGTCCACACCACTGGAAACTTTTGGGAGATGTCGCGAATATGACTCGTCATAAAAAACCCGCCTACGGTATTATTAATATTGACTACATCAGGTTTCTCCTCTTTAAGCTTTTCTAAAATAAACCATGGAGAGAAAGGAAGAAGGACATATTGCAGGCCAAGTAAATTAAAACCAATGTTCCAAAATCTTTCAATTTTCGCTTTCAATGTACCCTGGGCTGTTTGAAAGATGTCAGCATCTTCGACAGATTTACTTCTTACTAAAAATAAAAATTTAGTACCAAAATATTTTCTTAACGCTTGGGATAGACGGAAAGCGGCAATAGCTGAACCCCCTATCTTATCTGATATATTAATGATCGCAACCTTCATAAGTACAAAGAAATTAATGGAGATTAATTCGATGGCTTGATAGCATCTATAATCAATGAAGTATAGTTAGTCTTCCCGCCCGCATTCCTCTGATCATATCGAATCGAACGATGAATATAACCGTGCTCATTCGACCAATCTTTGGCCTGAAATTTTTTATCCTCATCAAAATATTCTAATAATTCAACATTGAAGCCTGCATGAAGGAAGATTTCACTAAACGTTTTGTGATTGTATAAGACCTTATGGTCATGTGCCCCTGCTCCTATCCCTCCTGGTCTCACATACTCAATATATTGTGGATCGGGATGAAATCCATCAGGAACAGCAACTCTAAGCCTCCCCCCACCCTTCAAATATTTGAAGCAAGTCGTGGCTGCTATCATGCCGTCACTCTTGCTTAAATGCTCCCAAACATGCTCAGCCACTATTGTGTCTATTGAATCAGGTTTAAAATATTTGAGCCAATGCTCGTCTTTCAATAAGTTTAAAAAATGATACTCGGTAGGTATCCAGCCCTTTTCAAATATACCAGAACTACCGACTACTATCTTTAATTTTTTATCTTTGCTTTTTTTTAATTCTCTTTTAAACAATAAGAAACGTGTAGTTTCAATATATAAATAATATAGAGGTCTTAAAATTTTTCTTAGTAGATCAGTCATTTTGCAGCGTTAGCGTTACACGCAATGATACTAAAACCATTGCTTTATTTTTTTTAACTTTTCGATTATCAAAAGAGGAGTCATTCGAATTTTAGCTATTAGGAAAAAAAATTCTAAAAGCCTTCTAGCCTTTCCATTCTCTACAATAGCAATTTCAACCAAGGAAGGGTTCATGTTCAATGTCTTATTGTTGAAGACATTTGTTGCCTGAGAGTGGATGCCAGAATTGTCATGTCCAACGTTGTCAACATAGGATAAATTTGGAAACAAACACAGGCCATCATTTAGGAACACCGTGGCATACCAGCGTACGGCCCACGAATCGTTTTGTTTATTGTGGCATTTTTTTAACATCCGATAAAAATTGAACGTATAGTTGAAGTCAAAAACCCTTTTTTTATCAAATGTAAACTTACATAATAATTTAGAGGCCGATGGTTCAAAAGCAGACCAGGATCTTTTCCAAGTTGCCCACCCCCATGAGGTAGCAAATCTCAAAAAGAACGTCTCTGGCAAGGTATTCTTGACTGGATGCCAATAACCGCTTATGTGCATTACCTCTTTATGCGAGTTATATAGGTCTAAGGCATTATTCATGTAGGTAAGAAAATAGGGAGATAACCTTAGGTCATCTTCCAATACGATTATCCTATCATAGGTGTCAAAAACAATGTTTATTCCATTTATTACTGAATTAGCAAGACCTCGGTTCTCAGAGTACTCGAAAACCTTGACTTCCCTAAATGGCAAGCTGCTTTTTATCACTCGTCTGACTTCCTGAATTTGATGCAATGCTTCTGTTCCAGAATCGATTTTAGGTCCATCGGCGAATATGTACAGTACGGAACTTTCGGCTAAGAAATTTTCGGACAAACTTTCTAGTACTTTCCTAGTATGTTCTGGTCTATTATACACGAATAAAGCAATAGGCGCTGGATCTTTTAGCATATTCCTAGCTCTTATTGAACTTACTTCTTAGTGAACCAACTGTCATCGGTGGATTTAAGTAGTTATAAATTAATATTAGCGTTAAGCTTCTCGTTTTCATACAATTGTATTCGTTTCTTTAACTCCTCAACGGTTAACCATTCTTTATTATTATAGGATTCATATTTATAACCTATCGGAACAGGCTTAGCCTCGAAATGCTTTATCCATTCCGTTACATTCCAAGCCGATGTTGTCGCGGGTAGTACGACAAAATATTTTCCAAACTCGAAGGTATTTGCTGAGTCACTTTCATTAATCATTTCTTCGTGAATCTTTTCGCCAGGTCTTAGACCTACAATTTTCCATTCTAAACCCTCACCAATCGCTTCTGCCAGATCAACTATTTTGAACGAAGGGCTTTTACGGACATAAATTTCACCGCCCCAACAATGTGTTAACGCATGAAATATCATTTCTGTACCCTCTTCCCAGGAGATACAAAATCTGGACATCTGCGTATCAGTGATAGGCAAAAATCCTCTTCTTTTCTGTTCTAAAAAATATGGAAGCACGGAGCCTCGAGAACCCATAACGTTTCCAAACCTAACAATAGAAAACTTTACATCTCGCCTTCCCTTTGCCTCATTAGCCGCGATGAATAGTTTATCGGAGCAAAGCTTTGTCGCACCATAAAGACTAATAGGAGCCACGGCCTTATCAGTAGATAAAGCAACAACATTTTTGACACCTGCATCTAGCGCTGCTTCAATGACATTCTCCGAACCCAATACATTGGTTTTGATACATTCCATTGGATTACCTTCCATTGTGGGAACTTGCTTCAAGGCCGCAGCATGGACAACAATATCAATATCTTCGAAGGCCCTCTTTAAGCGAGGCTTATCTCTGACATCGCCAATAACAAATTTCAGGCTTTTATATCTTTCGGTAGGAAATCTATTTGCCATTTCAAACTGCTTCAGCTCATCACGAGAAAAAATCACAAGCTTCTTGATCTTGGGGAATTTTCGTAAAACAATCTCAACAAATTTCTCACCAAACGAACCTGTCCCGCCAGTAATTAAAATAGATTTATTATTTAGATCGAGCATTGCGGCTAATATACAACGTTAAAAATCTAAACCTACGGAATCATTAGCCATTGTATGATGTACCTAGGTTAATCTATATGTTGAAATTATAGTATATAAAGCTATCGAATACACAATCTGCTAAATTTATACCCCTGAAACTTTTTTTGCAAAGAGGTTTAGAAATCCCCTCGAAAAAATAAAAAAATGGGAAGCAATTGCAGCTATATAGCCATAATGCTTAGCCATGATCATAAACCTCTCTTCCC
>DASVUU010000530.1:0-1572 GCA_036386935.1 Cytophagaceae bacterium
ACCGACTATTTTGAATTTATCAAAAACATTTACCTGATGAGGAGCATCTTTCAGCTCTTCTGTAAGGTCTTGTCCTGCCCAATGTTCGTAGTGTTTTCCATCTCTCCACATTCTACTTTTGGTGACATCGTATATCAATCCTGAGTAGGCAAACCAGATTTCTTCTCGGTCACTTCCATTTCGCAAGGACAATTGCTTTTTTGTATATAAGGGAATGTCGACCATTTGATTCAATTAATGTTTTTGAGCGCAAAATGTTAAAAAAGAAACTCTCTTTGGCAAGATTTCGTTGAAATAGATGAGCAAATTATTGATATTATGTATCTAAAAAGAATTAATTCGAGATTTGTAGACGCGATAGGATACGACCCTCAAGCTTTGATGTTGGAAATTAAATTTAAGATTTCTGGACGGATTTACGCTTTTTTGGAAGTTCAGAAAGATATCTACCGATCATTTGTAAATTCCAAATCGAAAGGTCATTTTTTCAACAAATACATCAAAGACAATTACAAACATATTCAATTAAAATAAGTCAAGGCGTGATTTGAGATTTTGCGACAAAATCCCAAATCACGATGCCTGCTGCGACGCTTATATTGAGTGAATGCTTCGTTCCAAACTGCGGAATCTCCACGCACATGTGGGCTTTTCCGATTACTTCATCGGATATTCCAAAAACTTCATTGCCGAAAACTAAGGCATACTTTTGATCTTTCTGAGGGATAAATTTCTGAATAGGAATGCTATCCGATGTATGCTCTAAGCAAATTATCTGATAACCTTCTGCCTTCTTAGCATTCACCAGGTCCAATGTGGTTGGCGCGTATTCCCAAGCAACCGTTTCATTGGCGCCGAGGGCAGTCTTATTGATTTCTTTGTGGGGAGGTATTCCCGTAATGCCGCATAGGTATATTTTATCTACCAAAAAGGCATCTGCCGTGCGAAATACAGATCCTACGTTGTGCATGCTTCGCACATTGTCCAAAATAATCACTATAGAGTTCTTTTGAGCATTTTTAAATTCCTCATTTGATAAGCGGTTGAGCTCATCCAATTTTAGCTTTTTTATTGGGGATTGGTTATCCACGATTCTGTTCAGATTAGTTTAAAGCTGACTTAGCAGTGGTAAAGATAAGAGAGCCTTATTGTTTTGGCAACACAAGGTATAGATTAACGGAAGGTGGGATTGGTTATTAATGGTCTAAAGCTGGAAAGATTTTAAAAATGAACGCACCTTCTGGTAGAGTAGGGGACCCTGAAATTTTACTAGTGGTGGCATAACTTTCCGGTAGTATTCTCTTCGAGTTCCGGGGATCGTCGCACGATATGCCTTTATCTATATTTGAGCGTCCAGCCAATCATTACAGTAATTAATGGAATAGCATGGACCGTTTAGATAACCCTTTAATGCATCCTTCCATCTTTAGTCATAAAAAAACCCTTTAAGAGTTTATCTTGAAGGGTTTTGGTGATAAGGTTGGCGACTACCTACTCTCCCACGTTTCATCGCAGTACCATTGGCGCTACGGGGCTTAACTTCTCTGTTCGGAATGGGAAGAGGTGAACACC
>DASVUU010000531.1:0-4406 GCA_036386935.1 Cytophagaceae bacterium
AAAAAGATCCCTTCTAGGGCAGTCGATAACCCTAACATAGCTCCCGCGTCATCACTAGAGATATTTTTACTATTTGATAAATCATTCAAGTTTAGGGCTCTGTTAGCTTTTTGAAGGAAGTTATATAGATTATGTATAACCTACCCTATTCGACAAGCGATGCAAATCAAGATTTTTATATAAACCTACCAAGGGGTGTGGATGGTTTTCAGCTATATTGGATGATTTTCTAAATTTATTTTGTAATCTAGGCAACCAATGGCTGAGTATTGAACTACTTGGTTAAAGGAACAGTAGCTCATCTTGTTTCCCTCTATAAATTTCACCAGTAATCTTTGAATATTTCAGTATCAATAACGTATTAACTTATGAAAATTAGCAAAGTAATTTTGTGGATAGCTATTCTATGGCCCACGTGTGGAATTTCCCAAACTGCTTTTGTGGAAGACTTTAACCAAGGACTGTCAAATTGGTCTGGGGGTAAAGCATATATCCTAGCTATAGACCAGGGTGCTGCAAAAGTGACTGGGAAAAAGCTCTTCGCATGGGATGCTATTTCGAAAAATTTCAGCGCAATTGACATTTCGTCATCACCTTATGTGAATATTAAAATAAAGTCTAACATTGACCTAAATATAGGCATAGCGCTCGGCACCGATGGTAAATTGGAACCGATCACAACATATCCTATCAAACCTAATCTTTATGATTCAGAAATGGGCGGGGGCTACCAAGAGATAGCGGCGTCCGATGAATTTCAGGAATATTCTTTTAATTTCGAGGGGACGCGTGAACCCTATTATGATAAACCGTTCGATTTGACAAAAGTTACCTCGATCAATATCGTAATAAATCCTCAGGCTCCTTTCGACAATACTTCGGCTGGCAGGGAAATATACATAGACGATATAAAAATAGGCTCCCTCGCCAAAAATACTCCCTCAATATGCAACATTTCAAATCAAGTTTTTACTGTCAAAGAAACCGGCACGCTTGAGAGAATTCTAAATCTTAGAAACATTACCGACGGAGCAGACATGATTAATAAAGTTTCTATCTCAGCGACAAGTTCTAATTCAGCTTTGGTTCCCAACTCAAATCTTATTGTAGACTATACCTTTCCCTCAAGAAGGGGCACATTAAGTATCAAGCCAGTTGATAATGTTGTAGGCGAGTCCTTAATTACTGTGAAACTCTCCTCTCAGAATGCGGGTGCAGATAAGATTACTACATTTAAGGTGATTGTTAAGCCTAATTCTGCTCCTCAAATGGATACTATTGGAAGCATTAATTTAGTAAGGGGAATAACTACAAAAATTCCTTTAACTCATGTCTTTGATGGCGACCCTGAAGCTCGCCAAGAGGTGACAATAACGCCAACCAGTTTTAACTCTGCGGTTATTGCCACTCCGGTTGTAACTTTTGATTCGATTACGGGAACGGGATATTTGAGTGTCACCCCTTCTGCCTCCGCAGCAGATGGCGCTACATCTACTATAACAATGGTACTAAGTGATGACGGGGGAACCTCGCACAATGCACTCAATACAAAAAGCTATACCTTTAAAGTAACGGTATATACTGAAGTGAATAAGCCGCCTTTTTTCGATTCTGTCGCTAACAAAGCCCAATTAATAACAGCCGATATCAATCATCTTACGCTCACAGGAGTGACGAATGGAGACGGTGGGGATAAAGATATCCTGTTCTCCGCTTTAAGCTCAAATTTGGATGTGGTCAATGATATAAATTTCAGTACTGCCAAGAACGGCTCAGTAGTGATGTCTTACGTTTTTGTCGGACTTGGCACATCGACGATCACCGTTACGCTAAAGGACAAACAGGGAAAGTCGAATAATAACGGAGACCAATTTTTTGTCCGTAATTTCGACGTAACTTCTTTCCCTCGAAGCGATGTGTATTTTAAAGAAGAGTTTAACGCCCAAGATTTACCTATTGGCGTCGAAGTAAAAGATTGGTCTGAAAAAGGTAAAAGCAAGCTAACTCTAAACACAGATAATGGAGCGTTAAAATTTGGAGCTACATTTCCTAGCTATACATTTCAAGGAATCTCGATTGATGTAACAGCAGCAAGGGGAAAGACGCTTGATATATCTCAAAGTCCTTATTTAAAACTTAGGGTGAAGTCTAAAAGCACAAATAAGAATGGTTGGTCTGATGGAGTGAATAACACTACACAGTTAAGTGTGTCTTTATGGGACGATGACAATGATGGAGCCTTTCAAAATACGATACACAGAATTGAATACCCTGCCGACGACAATTGGCACGAATTGACAATTAACTTCACAGGTGATTTTTCAAAAAATGATAACGGCCAGATCGATAGCTCGAAGATTAAATCTATTTTGGTAAATTTTGATGCTCTATTTTATTATCAAGTAGACGGCGAATATTGGATAGATTTTATTGAAATTGGCAACGCCGTTAAAGTCGAGTCCCCTCGAAAGGCACCACATATTCCTAATCAGATTGTATTGAAGGGAGAGAGACCTAAAACGGTCGTGCTTGCTGGGATCGATGATGGAGAGGGAGGCGATAGGGTCAGCTTTACTTTTGTAAGTGACAACCCAGGACTTATCAATAACCTAGCTACAAGTACGGTGGTTGGGGGGACTGCTACTTTAACATATAGTGTTGCTAACACTCCCGCTGGCATTGACAGCGCTAAGGTCAGAGTTGTCGTTTTCAATCCTGAAAGGCCCGATTTTAAAAAAGACAGTGTTGATTTTTATATTTTTGTTGTGGATACGGCGGGTACCGCTCCGACCACTGTCACTATTAATAAAAACCTAACGTTTCAAACCATAAGAGGTGTCGGCACCACATTGCCAGCAGATTCCCTCTCTGAAGTAATTAAAGTTGCTAGAGATCTGCGACTGACCATGTATAGAATTATAGGCGAGTGTGACACGATTGAAGAAGTAAATGATAACGCGGATCCTAACAACCTTGCGCTTGAGAACTTTAAATTCAATATGAAAAGGATGGCTTTCATAAAAAAGATACATCAAGCGACGAATGCGAGGTTTTTTTACACGATACAAACAGCACCATTTTGGCTAAAGTATAACAAGGCCAAACAAGCTTTTTACGCGACAGAGGGCTATACTTATAACAACACTTACATCCCTGAATTCTATGAGGAGTATGCTGAGTTTTGTGTGGCGATAGTAAAAGGATTTAAGGCGTATGCTGGAATAGATTTGGAGGCCCTAAGTTTGCAGGATGAACCGTCAGCTAGCTTGGCACTGCCGTCTGCCTTCGTTTCTTCGAAGGATTATCTAGAACTAATCAAAGTGGTGGGCAAAAGATTCATAAAGGAGAATATCACAACCAAAATAATGATGCCAGAGGAATATCCTTCCCCCTATTATCTAAATCGGATGAAAGATATTGAAAAAGATGAGGAAGCAAAGAGCTATGTCGGGATGGCAGCGATACATGGATTTGAAGGACATGAATCGTTTCCGGGGATGTTCGCGGCTACCAAAAAAGCAATGCCTCAGAAGGAAATCTGGTTGACACAAATGGCGGGTTTTACTGACGTATGGGAAGGAAAGACTTTTAAAATTTATGACCCAATAACGCCCGGTCCTTTCGTCTACGCTCAAGCCCTTTATCGAGGATTTAAATTTGGTCAATTAAGTGCTTGGGTTGATTTAGAAAAGTATACAAATCGGCAAGGAGATCATTTATATGGAGTTTACAAGAGCTTTAGTAGGTATTTATCACCTGGCACAAAAATGGCAAGTGCTATTTCTAGCGACAGTAGCATTCTATCCTTGGCCTTTATCCATCCTGATAGCGCTACCACCGCTATTCTTATAAACATCACAAATGTTCCGAAAAAGATCAGCATTGAGGGAGCGCAGGGCAGCTTCGAGATGTTCACAACGATGAAGAATGCACCTTATAAAGACATGGGCGTTGTTTCTTTTAAAAATATAATACTTCCGGCAAATAGTATCAGTGTGCTGCACACTACCTCAGGTAACGTGAGACCTACTATCGCAGGAATTGCCAATATAAATGTTGCACTGGATGAGTTGGGTAAGACAATCAATTTGACAGATATCAGTGATGGGGAAGTTGTAAAAAGCCAAAATATCAAAGTAACTGCGACCTCAACTGAGCCTGCAATTGCTGTAGTTTCCGTAGATCATACTTCAAGCAATTCAACAGGAAAATTGTCAATAAGCCCTAGGAAGGTAGGGACAACCAAAGTGCGAGTTCTTGTAAAAGACAATGGTGGAATAGAAGACGGTGGAACTGACTCTACCTTCATTGAATTTTACGTAAACGTTACGTCAGTCACAAGCATAGCCAAAGCCGATCAAAATAATATTTCTATTTTTCCAAACCCTACAAATGGTCAGGTGAAT
>DASVUU010000532.1:0-5851 GCA_036386935.1 Cytophagaceae bacterium
AAAAAGAGATCAGTTTATCGTTTTATTGGTTACTCACTAAAAACTAGTTTTCTTAAATCAAAACTCTCATTTGCCATCACTACATTTTAAAAGATATAGCACCTCGTCTTCACTCATAGGCACATCATTAAATGATTGTTGTTATAAGTGCATTGAAAGATGGGGATTGAAGTGATATTCTTCAAGTTTGCTCTTGTCTTTACCCTTTAGTCTGCGTGGGCTAATCAAGTAGCTGAACCGACCTATTCCGCAATTAAAAAATCATTGGGTTGTATACAAACAAGCCATCAACAAGCCAGTAACACATCCATAGCTTCTAAAACAGTGTCTATTTTATTTCGTACTGCTTCCTAGAAGGGGCTTCTAGGAAGAGTTTGATCCATGTGTAGCGTTCAATTTCAATCGTGCTGATGACACCGTTTCTCAATTTGAATATAAACGGTTCACGCTGCATTTTACATCTATTATAAGTAGGCGGTTTCCTTCAGTCAAAGCACATCTGGGGTGTTTCTGTATAATTGTGCAAAGAAATATTATGAAAGTTTAACAACATATTGATAGAGTAGTTATAAAAAAAACTCTACTCTGATGAAAAAAAATACTATTGAAAAATTTTTACTATCGCTCTTGATGGTGATGGTCTTGCCTGCAAGCACCAATGCTCAGTCAATTGATAATCTTACTAATAAATTAGATTCTGCTCCTCCATTTCTCGTCTGTGTAATTGCAGGTGTTCTACTGGCATTTGGTTTCATGATAATATTGACCACAGCGTCTATTGCGTCTGGAATTTCTTTTATTGGAGATTTAGAAAACAAAAACAAACCGAGTTCTACTGAAGCGAAAAGTGATAATTTGGACAACGATCATAGCTCATCAATGCCTATGGGAATCATAATCACTTCCGGGATCGGAATATGGACAGTTTTGACAGCCAGTATATCCTTATTCTTTGCTAGTTTATTAGCAGTGAAATTAAGCCTTGTTTCTAGTAATGCAATTGGAATTACCTTAGGATTAATTATTTGGGCAACCTTTATGATGGCCATGATGTATCTGGAAATTAAGTCTGTTACCTCGATTGTTGGCGGAGTCTTTAAAACTGCATTCAACGGGATAAAATATGCCTTTACAACGACTGGCAAAGCTTTAAGTAAATCTCCTGAGGCTAGGATGAAAAATATAGCAAAGAGTACCATTTCAACTCTTACAAGCGAAATAGCGGAATCATTTGATGACACTAAGATAAGACGTCAGATGAACGAATATATCAACCGTCTAACGCCGAAGGAAATGGACTACTCAAAGATCAGAAAGGAGTTGAGTCAGATCCTTGGAGATATCAACTTCCATGAAGAAAAAAGCTTATTAGGCTTCGATAAGACGAAGTTTTTAACTCTGGCAGAGAAGCACCATCACTTAAGTAAAAGAAACATTAAAAAATTGGCTAAGATCTTTATGGAAGTTTACGCAGTGTACAAAATTGCGGGCGGGTACAATAAGGTTGCAGCCGCGGTCGACAAAATAACTGGGAATACTGACAACGCCCATGGATTTAAAGAAAAATTTGAATCATATCTTCGCTCAACGGGAAGTCCGGAATTAAATCCGGAAAGTCTTAAGGAAGATATTGAGAAGATTGTCCATGATCCAAAAAGTAGCTTGGACGTTATAAAAAGCAGATTTAACCAAATGGATAAGTATACCCTAATGTCTGTTCTGTCCCAAAGAAAAGATATATCTGAAGAAGATGCTAAGAGGATCGCAGAAAAGGTAGAAAACGCTATTGAATTTGTAAAGACTAAAGTTTTCAGGATGAGAGAACATAACGGCCAGGATGATGCCGATTCTTCGGAAGTTTCAAAACCTGGTAAGCTGGAAACAAAGTTGAGCCAATACTTGGCATCATTGGAAAGGCCAGAATTTGATTATGAAAAGATAAAACTCGATCTGCAGGAAATATTTCATGACCCTAAGTCTTCTCTACCTGTAATTAAAAACCGACTTAAACAATATGATAAGGATTCGTTTATGGCTTTACTAACTTCAACAGACAAATTTACAAAAGAAGACGCGGAAAAAGTTAGTCATAAAATTGACGAAGCGAAGAATACCATTTTGAAAAAAGCTGAGAGTATTCAGATTGAAACTAAAAGAAGGATAGAGGAAGCAAAAACTTTTGCAATTCATGAAGCAGAAATGGTTAGAAAAACAGCTGCATCTGCCGCATGGTGGTTGCTTGCGACAGCAGTCATTTCAGGTGTTGCATCTGCTCTGGGAGGAATTTTCGCACTAAGTGCATCTTAATATTTCGACTAAAATTTATATCAAAAAGCGGATTCTTCCGCTTTTTTTATGGTTCTAAGAGTAAGAATTGAATTTGCAAATCGACGATTATTAAGTTAGGAGGGGAGGAAAGCCACCAGGATATTCATCAGGATTACATTTTATTTAGGTCCCCTCCATGGTCCGTGTCTCTCGAACCACTACCCGGTCTTGATATTAGTATTTCTGGCCATGTTATTTCCGTTAGGGTGGGAGGCGAGCAATTCGAGACCTTAGAACGAGGCAGCTACTTGATGCTCATATACGCGAAGCGAGGCGACTTATTTTTGAAATAAAAGCTATTCTATTTAGGAATAACTCATTTGCAGAGAAAGTAAAGGTTCGTGGGACACGAACCTGGGGTTTGGATTTTCGCACTAAGTGCATCTTTATGTTTTTCATTGAAATCTATATCAAAAAGCGGATTCTTCGGTTTTTTTTATTTTAAAGGATTGAATTTGCAAATAGGTGATTATTAGTCTGCGCAGGAAGTTAGTTCCAAAAAGATTCATGAAGATTACGCTTATTCAGATCTAACTAATAATACCAATCTGGAAAGATTGCAGAGCCTGCATTATCTATATTCTTACTCCTTCACAAACCGCTGTATTACCTCACCTTCAGCCATTTTTATTTTGATGAGATATATTCCTGTTTGAAGACCTGAAATAGAAATACCTACTCCTTTAAATATACCCGTTTGTAATGTCCGTCCGTCTATTGCTGTGATTTGATAAGTAGCCTTTTCCAAAATATTTCCCGCGACGAAGAGCTCACCTTTTGCAGGGTTAGGGTAGATCGAAAACTCTCCCGTGGTCGATTCCACCGAAGAAGGCGAATCATTACTACTCAAAGTTCCATTTTGGTTTACCACCACCGTGCGGGAATCTAAAGATGCCTGGCCTGCCTGATTATATGCTTTGGCAATGATTAAATGAGCACCCTGTTGAATCCCTTTAAAATCGAAAGAGTAAGGGGCTGAGTTATCCGTTCCTATCAATTTTGTGTCATCATAAAATTCAACTTTACTAATGCTTCCGGATGCCACCGTAGCATTGGCATTTACCGTAAAGCTATTGTCATTGATGGTGCTAGCGTTCGTGGGGGAATTTATCTTTACTTGAGGGTAATTAATATTGGGGCAAGTCACTTTCAAAGAATCCCAATTTCGAGGTTTTGATGGAGGAAGAGTTTTACCAAAATCGATTATTTTGTTCAGCAATTCACAACTTACGCCTTTTGCTCTAAAGCCTGGTATCATATCAAATATCCAACCGTCATATTGGCTTACATCGTAACCGTCTTTTCCCGTTTTATAACGTGAAGCAGGATAGCTTGTGCTTTTGGTATACCATATTTGTAAGAGCGCATCCATCAGTTGTCTAGCCATTGCAGGATCCGTCCGGTTCCAGAGGCCTTCGGAATCCCAGAATACCATATCACCTACGCTATGGTCTCTCAAAATATCCCAACCAAACCAAGGATCCTCCGCACCTGCACCTTTGATGTTTTGATGCTTTTGTTGCATTTGTTTCACATATAAAAGAAGCTTGCGCCCAGGCTCTGCGACGTCTTTATTTAAACCACCTTTTCGCAAGTCATTCAAATTACCATGTGCATATTGCCAATCAACGACATGAAACCCTCCGCCATGTACATTGCCACTGCTTAATACCGGCTGCACATGGTACCACATATTAGAGGTGTAGGTCTGATTGATGGCTTTGCCATTAAAAGAGGTAAAATCTTCCCTAGGTATTTTTGCTAAATGAGGAGAGACGTCAAAAACATGCCGGTAAGTGCCTGGCCAAGTACGCTCTTCCCCGTTAGGCCCGTAAAGTGTTTTTCCCATTCCCTCCATATCGTTGCCATTAAAAAGTTCCCACTGCTTTACTGCTATCCAAAGCCTGAAACTGTATACTTCTTCAGCAAACTTTCTACTCCAGACAACAGGTCCGCTGGTACCAGTGGGTGTTGACAATCCTTCTTCTATAAGAGGATTTAAAAAGTTGCCCAATTCCCCCACCCATGTGGTTAAGGTACTCTGTAGTCCATCCCGGGTGCGAAACAGTGGGCCGTTAGGAAGGGTTTGGTTAGGCCCTGCTTCTATAAGGTCCATGAGGTTATACTTATATTGAGTATTGGTCCCCTCGCCATTATATAAATAATTTCCAGCGCTGTTAATAAACTTATTCCCACCAAAGGAGGCATCATAAGGGTGAGTAGTCGGCAACCAGTGGTTCCAATCTGGAAACTGCATCATTACAGGAGTTTCCCGTACATTAAGGGTGTTTTTAAGTGAGATAGCATTGGTGTCAATGCCGGTTGGAAACAAAAATGGATAGGCCATTTCATCTTTTTCCAATACCCAATCTATTCCTGCGCCCGCGGCCCATTCATTGACGGGTTTACTGTCTATCCCAGGCCCAGGTTGATAAGGCGGATTCCATGGTCTACCGGGATTCGGAACATCCAACGAACGTATGTAACTCGCTATTTGTTCGCCCTCCGTCTGGCTAAGCCCATGAAATTTAGACCGGGCAACAATAGACTCATTCGAATAATTAAAATATTTCAAATCCCGACCATTCTTTGCATGGCAATCTCCACACTTCGCTTTGAGCACGGTAGTTGATTGAGGTCCTTCAACCACATTTTTGGTTTCCCAAAGTGCTTTCCCCGCGGCTACTGCGCCTTGGCCTGCAATAGGCTGCGTCCATGTATTTGGATCATCCTCTTTAAAGATATTCGCTGGCAATAATTTTGTCCCACTGACATCGACTAGATTTAGACGTATTACTCGAAAGCCAGAGGATAGGCCGTCGGCAAATTCAAACTTAAACGATATGGTGTTTTCCCCTTGGACTATTGCGCCTGTCGCCAATGGTAAAGTCACTTGTATGCTTCCCACATGATACGCCCCGCCAATGCCTCCGTAGCTTTTCGCTGGTTCAGGCACATTTACGGTCGCATTGTTAATTTTGACCCACGAACCGTTATTAATCATTATGCTGGCCTTGTTCTCGTAGGAAAGATTATTGATCAACATCCATAAGCCCTTTACTTTTGTCGCATCTGTAACATTTATTTTGACTGACTTTGTATGACCGACAGAACCAATTACTTCTATCGGCAAAATGATCTGACCTTTAGCATACTTGCCAAAGCCCACTAACATCAGCAACAATAGAATTAGAAACTTAAATTTGTAAAATTTTATCATTTATAAGCTTTTGTATTAGTGATGAGAAATCGACCGTTTCATTAAATTGAAATTGGATAGGACACCTTAGGAGAGGTTTCTCCAACCAGCCGATCAGTAACATTTATGCCCAATTTTTAGAACATGAAACGGCACAGACCGCTTAGAGTTGCTAAAATATAAATATTTCAATTAATAATTGTAATATTTTATGATTATTTTTTTTCTTGATATGCAGTTGTAGACCCGCGGATTACTATTGGGAAATTTAGGATTCATCAATAATCTAGGCCCTGCCTGTTTTTG
This sequence comes from Cytophagaceae bacterium, assembly GCA_036386935.1. Lineage (GTDB taxonomy): Bacteria > Bacteroidota > Bacteroidia > Cytophagales > Cytophagaceae > DASVUU01. Next base: position 5,834 of record DASVUU010000532.1, read on the forward strand.
TTGACTTTTCTATGAATT
>DASVUU010000533.1:0-2521 GCA_036386935.1 Cytophagaceae bacterium
TTAGCATTTGCACATCTTCATATTAAACATTTTTGCACATAAATTTTCCCCTATCTTTGTGCCCGATATAATTTGATTAATGTCTGAGTTAGATAAGTACAAACGATTTACCGTAACATCTGCGCTTCCTTACGCAAATGGCCCACTACATATCGGCCACCTTGCTGGAGCCTATATTCCTGCTGATATTTTCGTAAGACATATGCGCCTTAAACGCAAGGATATCGTTTATATCTGTGGCTCCGATGAACATGGTGCGGCAATCACAATTAAAGCAAAAAAAGAGGGCATTACACCCAAAGAAATTATTGATAAATACCACACTCAGATAAAGAAAAGCTTTGAGGAGTTTGGGATCGGCTTTGATATCTATCATCGTACATCATCTCAAATCCATCATCAACTATCGCAGGAATTCTTTTTAAACCTCCATGAAAAGGGAGAGTTTATTGAAAAAGAATCCGAGCAATATTATGATCAGGAATTTGATCAGTTCCTAGCAGATAGATACATTACGGGTACCTGCCCTAATTGTAATAATGAAGGCGCTTACGGCGATCAATGCGAAAAGTGTGGAACGTCATTGAATCCGATGGATTTAATAAATCCAAAGTCGACCTTAAGTGGCAATGCACCAGTTTTAAGACTCACCAAACATTGGTATTTGCCTTTGGATAAATATCAACCATGGCTTGAAGATTGGTTGATTGAAGGCAAGAAAAATAAATGGAAAAGTAATGTTTACGGGCAGTGCAGTTCCTGGCTAAAAGCCGGACTTCAGCCACGTTCTATGACCCGCGATTTGGACTGGGGAATTGATGTTCCGCTGGAAGAGGCAAAAGGCAAAAAACTTTATGTTTGGCTCGATGCGCCGATTGGTTATATCTCGGCCACCAAACAATGGGCCATGGATAAGGGCAAAGATTGGGAGATGTATTGGAAGAAGCAGGAGAACGAATCGGATGAATCCTACCTGGTTCATTTTATTGGAAAAGATAACATCGTTTTCCATTGCATTACCTTCCCTTCTATTTTACATGCCCACGGGGAGTATATCTTACCACAGAACGTCCCCGCAAACGAGTTTTTGAACCTTGAAGGTGATAAGCTTTCAACTTCGAGAAACCACGCGGTATGGCTTCACGAATATTTGGAAGAGTTTCCTGGAAAACAGGATGAACTGCGTTATGTGCTTACATCGATTCTTCCCGAAACGTCCGACAGTGAGTTCACCTGGAAAGATTATCAGGCACGTATTAACAATGAGCTGGTTGCCATTCTGGGTAATTTTGTAAACCGGGTGATGATACTGATGCACAAATATTACGAGGGGAAGGTTGAAGGAAATACGGCTTTAAATGATACCGCTCTAGCCGATCAAATTGGCGTGATATATAATGACGTAGAAGAAAATATTGAGGGTTATAAATTCCGTCAGGCGCTAGCGTCAGTAATGGATCTGGCTCGTTTAGGCAATCGTTACCTGACGGAGAATGAGCCATGGAAGACCTTCAAGACTGATGCTGAAGCCACCCGAACAGTTCTTCAGAACAGCCTGCATATCATCGCCCACATCGGCACACTTTTGCAGCCAATACTCCCAACTTCAGCTAAAAGAATCTTCTCAATGCTTAATCTGAAAAGCGATGTTTTGTATTACGATCAGCCAATAGTTTTTGAAAACGGGCATCAGCTAAATGAGGCGCAACTGCTATTTGAGAAAGTAGAAGATGATGTAATTGAAAAGCAATTAGCAAAATTGAAGAACAAAGCCCAGGAAACGATTGCTGCAGTTGAAGCCGCACCAGCTAAAGAGAATACTAACTATGAGAAATTTGCTGCCATGGACATCCGCGTTGGCACTATTCTGGAAGCAGAAAAGGTTGCTAAAACAAAAAAGCTGCTTAAACTCAAAATTGATACTGGCATCGACCAAAGAACGGTGGTATCTGGAATTGCTGAATATTTTGAGCCCGAAGCTATTATTGGAAAGCAGGTTAGTATCCTGGTAAACTTAGAGCCAAAAGAGATTAAAGGAATACTTTCTCAGGGAATGATTTTAATGGCGGAAAATTCTGATGGGGCTTTAAGCTTTGTTTCTCCGACTGAACAGCTTCGAAATGGTTCGACCGTTAGGTGACAAAAAAGAGCACGCCACTCGGCATTTAAATTAGAAAAATCCGCACATTTGCATATCCGCAAATCTGCACATTAATTGGTCCCGTAGTTCAACGGATAGAATAGAAGTTTCCTAAACTTTAGATGTGGGTTCGATTCCCGCCGGGACCACCGAGTAGGACAAATCAATATTTTCATTGTTTTGTCCTACTTTTTTTATGATTTTTCCATCTGATAATGAAGAAGTTAAGTCAAAGAAAGCATTTGTCGACAAGGTTCGATATTGGTGATTTACCTTATCATATAGTAAACCAAGAGGAAAAACCAGTTTCTGAAGTCTTTGCTTAGCCCTAAAACTACTCTCTACCCATAAAGAATGCAGATTTTGGGATAAATTTAATGA
>DASVUU010000534.1:0-4832 GCA_036386935.1 Cytophagaceae bacterium
GTGAAGCAAAGAATAGTGTTACACCGTCAGCGCTAAGAAAGGGGCTTAGCTCCTCCAGCGGAGTATTTATATTTTTCCCCAAATTCTTAGGTTCCGTCCAGCTATCTCCTTTCTTAAAGCTCACATAAATATCGTTCTCTCCTCTCCCACCTGATCTGGTTAATGTGAGCAGTACAATGTTCCCATCACTTGAGAGGCAGTTCTCATTTTTAAAGGAGTTGTTATAATAGTTTTTTATTTTCAAAGGCTCGGGAAAAGTCCAACCGTTAACGGTTTTATGTGAAATTGAAACCCCCTTAGACAAGGTACCATCTTGATTGTATGCATTAGATACAAGCAAAGTATTTCCATCCGGAGAAACAGAGGACACATAATTATAGTTGGAATTATTTAATGGCGGACCTAAATTCTCCCCCTTCGACCAGTTTCCATATTCGTCCGAAACAGAAAAGTATATATCGTCCTTTGTAGATCCCACATTATTCGGATAGCCTCTCCCTGCATAATATAAAGTTTTACCGTCAGGCGAGATGATAGGTATGAGCTCGTCATTAGCTGTATTTATATTCTTCGATAATCTCTCGGGTTGGCCCGGAAAACTAAAGCTCGGCGGCAAATGAATGTCATCTCTTTGTTGTTTTAGGTATAAGTAATCCACTTCGAAGGTTGTCTTTCCCCCAACTGTAAACCCGATTTTATTTCCCATAAGCCCATTGAAATCACCAACAGCCACCCGCTTATTATTGATTATAAAATATAGCTTATTCAAGTGCTTCTCTATTTTCAGAATATTATCAGATTTATTTATTGATAAGGACTGCGTATAATCTCTTACATATTTCCATTTGCTATTCTTCACTTCTGCTATCCTGAAAAGATCGCCCTTGATGGTAAAAATGTTTACGTTTTCAGCATCCTTCATCCCCCAGGCAAGACCATATTCATTGCCTGATATGAATTTAAACTTCGATTCAATTATAAAATCCGACTCAGCCACTAGGTTGGACTTCAGATGGATGATTAAGGGGTTGTCTTGCTTATGCATCCAATAGAATACTCCTCGCTCAACAGATGTTTTATTGGCCTCATTGTTTTCAGTAAGCCATAACCTCTTATTGTTATCAAAATCCTCGGTAAATACTATCGGTAACTGCGCAACAGATTGTGTGCTTTTTGAAAGAAGTATTAAGAACAGAAAAAAGTATTGAAGCATAATCAACTAAAGCTGGTAAACAATAATTCCTGACGGAGACTTTTGTTCAGGTACAACTGGCTAATTTTAAGCCAACAAATCCTTTAGCTTAATAATAAATTCAAACTGCGCAGCATTAATTTTCAAACGAGCTTCTTGGTCATCAAAAAATTTGGCTTTATCTATTTCAGGAAATTGCTGTTGCTTACCGGACTTAGGCGGCCACTCGATAGAAAAAGTATTGCTTATCAATTTGTAATCGTTAGGAAGACTGCCCTCAAAAGCCCAAGCATGTACTACCTTTCCACTTTTTTGTTTCACTGTTCCTAATTCAAAAAACGGAGGGATGGCAACTAAGCCCGTCTCCTCCAAAAATTCTCTCTTAGCTGTTTCTAATAACTTTTCGTCCCCAATTGGCTCTCCCTTGGGAATGGTCCAGTAACCCGTGTCTTTTTTCGTAAAAAAAGGTCCACCCGGATGCACTAGAAAATATTCTAACGAGTGTTCCATCCTTCGAAACATTAACAAACCCGCGCTTAATTTCATATTGTGAAGATAAGAAGTCAATCATTCTTATTAAATATAGACTCTGATCGTGATCCCTGTCAATATTTAACGATAAAATAATATCTATAAATAAAAAAGACCCCTACAATTTTGCAGAGGTCCTCATAAATAACATTTAGATTTTTCCTACTTCTTCTTTTTTTGCTCTTCCCTTGCCTTCATAGCATCCTCCACCCTTTGCATCCAGGCCGATTTCTTTCCCCCTGGTATAGATGCATTCTTCTTCTTATTTTCTTCAAGCGCTACTCTTATCTTCCCTTCATCGACAAATTTCCTAATCACCATTTGCTGGGCGATGGTAACGATATTAGAAACAAAATAGTAAAAGCTCAAACCGGCAGGAAATGAATTTAATACAAACATGAACACCACAGGCATCACATACGATACCGACTTCATTGGTCCTGTAACGGTACTCATCTGATTGTTGAACCAAGTGTAAACGAGTGTCGAAATTGTCATAAGCAGTGTAAAAATACTTACGTGTGAACCATAGAATGGTATCGTAAACGGAAGCATGATTGGCGCATCATAGGTAGAAAGGTCACTTGCCCATAAAAACGGTTCCTGTCTCAGCTCAATAGAATTTGGAAAGAAATTGAACATTGCAAGCAAAATTGGCATCTGCAAAACGACGGGTATACATCCACTTAACGGGTTTATTCCGACTTTTTGGTAAAGCTGCATCTGCTCAGACTGCTGCTTTTGCATATCGTCTGGGTACTTTGCTTTTATCTCATCCAACTCGGGCTTCATTACTTTCATCTTAGCCATAGAGACATAAGATTTGTAAGAAAGTGGGAAAAGTAAAAGTTTGATTAATAGTACTAATATGATAATGATGATACCATAGTTGCTTATAAAACTTTGGAGGAAATTAAATACTGGAATTACGATAAATCGATTTACCCAATTGATAACTGGCCAGCCCAGGTAAACATTTTTATGATATCCTTCCGTGACCTTCTTTAAAATTTTAAAATCGTTGGGTCCGAAATAATATTGAAAATTACCTTTTCCTGCTTTGATGTCGGCCGATGCGATAAAAATATCAGCTTCCAAAGATTTTATTCCCACTGTATCGCTTTCCACAATATCACTTTTGATAAATGCTTTCTGAAAAGAATTTTTGGCAATAAGTCCAGAGTTGAAAAATTTCTGCTTCATGGATATCCATTTGATTGGCTCATCAATCTTAGCAGACTCCTCATCTTTTGAGGTCTCGTTGAGATACTCAAATTCACCTTCCACCGAATAATAGTTTATAGTAGAACGTAGCCTACTTTGCTCTATGTCATATTCCACTTTAGGAAGATTCGCTTTCCAATTGATCTTTATTGGCTCAGCACTTACAATATTATCAACGTTTGTAAACTTTAAATCATAGTCTACCAAATAGCCAGATTCTGGCAAACTATAATTTTGCTCTATAAATTGATTAGGACCTAAAGTGAGTCTAAGGGAGACACTCTGCTTTCCATTAGATGGTGAAGAAGCTGGCGTAAAAAATAATTCCGAAAGATTTGTGTTACGTGCGTTTATATTCGCGAAAAGAGATATTTTACTACTGTTCTCATCGACCACATACAAGGGCTTCTTATCATCCGTTAGGTAGTGCTTTAGCAATACTCTTTTTACATTTCCACCTTTTGTTGAGACAAATACTTTAAGGTCTTTATTTTCAAGAACAATTTCTTTGTCTTCTCCCTGAGCAGCCGAGGCAAGATTGCCAAATTTCTCTTTATTCAGCAATTGCTGCAATGAGTCAGAATATTGGGGTGTCGTAGGAGTAGCTGTGTGAACAGTGGTGCTTACTGCGGTTGTATTTTTACCGCTATTTACTGTCTTCTTATCATTTCCAAAATAGGAAAAATATGCTAGCATCAGCAGCATGATCAATATTATCCCTGTTACCTGATTACGGTCCATTTATTGTTCTAATTAAAAATTTATTATTTGATTAATTCTTTCTTTTCTTTTGAGAAGTTTATTGCAGCCTTTATAAATGACACAAAGATAGGATGTGGATTTAGCACGGTACTTTTTAACTCTGGGTGGAATTGTGTTCCTACAAAAAATGGATGGTCTTTTAACTCTATCACTTCTACCAGATTACCGTCAGGATTGATCCCTGAGGCAAGCATTCCGGCTTTTTCGTATTGCTTTAAAAACTTATTGTTAAATTCATAACGGTGTCTATGCCTCTCTGTTATCTTTGACTTGCCATAGATATGGTGTGCCTTGGAGCCTTTTTGCAGTTCACATGGATATGCACCAAGCCTCATAGTACCGCCTTTCATGGTAATTTGCTTTTGCGCTTCCATCATATCTATTACAGGACTTTCAGCAGCTTTGTCCATTTCAGTTGAAGCGGCGCCTTTTAGACCTAACACGTTTCTGCCAAATTCAACTACTGCACACTGCATCCCTAAGCAAATTCCAAAGAATGGAATTTTAGACTCACGAGCATATTGAATTGCCTTTATTTTTCCTTCTATTCCTCTTTCTCCAAAACCAGGCGCAACTAATATCCCGTCTAATGCTTCAAATGTATGGGCCACATTGTCAAATTGTATATTCTCCGATTGTATCCAGTGAAGCTTCACTTTACATTCGTTTGCAGCGCCAGAGTGAATAAATGATTCTGCTATTGACTTATAAGCATCCGGCAACTCGACATATTTTCCAACAAGCCCAATGTTTACTTCGTATGTCGGGTTTTTTAACCTTCCTAAAAATTCTTTCCAAGACTCTATATGAGGCTCTGTTTTATGGGGAAGCTTAAGTTTAGTAAGCACACGCTCATCTAGCTTTTCTTTCCTCATCAGCAAAGGCACGTCGTAAATAGTTTCTGCATCCAATGACTCGATCACTGAGTTTACATTTACATTACAGAAAAGGGCGATCTTTTTTCTTATATCAGGGGGCAGAGAATGCTCTGTCCTGCAGACAAGAATGTCTGGTTGTATTCCGGCCTCGGAAAGTTGCTTTACCGAATGTTGGGTTGGCTTTGTTTTCAGCTCTGCCGCAGCCTTCAGATAAGGGATCAATGTCAAATGTATCACCAATGAGT
>DASVUU010000535.1:0-4911 GCA_036386935.1 Cytophagaceae bacterium
AAAAAAATAACGAAAAATAACAAACGATTTACTTTCATTTATTGAAAAGTTAGTTTAAACTTTAATTCCAAATCCCACTATCTAAAAACGTAACCAAACGTTAGATAAGTCGCTATCGGGCAAACTTTACTAATAACAAAAGTAGTTGTTTACCCATCGAAATCAATTTAAAGAGTGGAGACTGCATATTAGTATATGTAATAAAACATCAACAGTTAAAACTTTATATAACCAAATTTTTAATAAACCAAATTTTCAAGGCATATTTACACAAATAATTATAGTATAACCCGGCAATGTGCAATTTAAAAAGGTTGCCTCTATGTAAGTAAATCTTGGATATTGCCAGTTTCCGAAGCATTCTAAAAACTAGTGCATAATGCAAACGCAAAGAGCCTCAAGCTCAACCGTTCAAGGTATTGCCAATTTCTAGTTAGTCGTCCCTTAAGAACCCTGTTTTTTTAAAGTTTCTGTTTTTAAGAAAAGGCAATAGAATACCAAGTAGACGTAGCGGGTAATGCTGTCCCAAGAAGATGCTATTTTTCGTAGCATCTTCTTTAAGTTAAAGCCCGCCGCCGCGAGCACGCAATTGACAAAATCGCCATAGAGTCCTTTGAGGAAGTTTCTATTCATTCTATGGTCTTGTTTTAGGTGGCCTATGATAGATTCGATGGCCGCTCGTCTTCTAAATTTGATTCTTACTTTTTCCTTTGCATACCTCGTACTGCTTGCAGGGAGTGGCGTTGGAGTGGTGATGAGTGTATCATTTACTTTCTTCTTTCCTCTGTATCCTTCGATCACAAATTGCTTCATCTGGCAATTGACCTGTAATGTATTGGACCTGTGTAAGGGGTTTGTTCAAGGGTATGTACATCACTTGTGTTTCTCTCAAAAGATGTCATCCCTACTATTATCCCCGTCTTTGCAGTTAAAGCCAAGGATACTTTACAGCCAAACTCATAGGGTTTATGTGCCTTGCCCTTACTCATACAATACACGTCCGGCTCGTGTAGGGAGTATGTCTTATGGCTATCCTCCCTATTTTGTGATAAGATTCTATTGTATCGTTCAAATCGTTGTGTACTGGCTTCTACAGCGGACTTAGGTAAACCGTTATGTAATTGCTTTATTACCTTCCTTGCGTAGCGTCTAAGATCTTTTATTGCTTGACGTGCTTCTCTTTTCCTTTTAGGATGATTAGCAAATCTGAGCTTTAACTTGGCCTGAGAAGTTTTTCTTTTGAAGCTTTGATGGAGTTTTAAACCATTCTTTTCAGCAAGCCTCCAGCATTCTTTCAAAATCGCTACGGCAAGCTTGGCATCAGTTGGGTAGGTAATGTCTTTTTCTTGAGCCGTAGTGTCTATGGTTACCATTTTCTCAAGAGAATCTTTGCCATGAACATCAGCGCTAACTTTAAGAATAAACTCAAGACCAGCTTTTTGTATCCTTTTGCTGAAGTGCACTAAATCGCTAGGGTCGCAGGGTGGGTCGTGTCGAAAAAATTGTTCCCCACAAAAGTATTGCCAGTAAGGATTCTCTACCCAGCGAGGAATAAGAGTTTCATCTGATTCATCAAACATGCTCTTCAACATTAAGAGCCCAACCATGGTACGTGTTGCTACACTCGGCCTACCTTCAGTTGAATAATACTTGCTAAATTCCTGATCTATAGAATCCCAAGAGATCTTATGACTCAGAATAACAAGAGAATGCTTCTCTGACACTAAAGATTTAAGGGGTATTTTAAATAGATATAACTGCGGTTCATACTTATGTTTTCCTTGCATTTCCCCTGGGATTTTAACACTTAACTCAATTCTTTAGGGGAAATTAAACACCTTTTTCGCCTTATCCAATACGTAGGACTAAGCGCTTAGAGTTTTTAAGGCACGACTAGTTAAGGTGAACCAAGAAACCGTTATGTATGACCAATTTAGTTTTATTAGGCTAGTTAGACGAAGAGGTAGACGGAGCCAAAACGAATTGCTGCCAAAGATTCACAACAAAATTCCCTATATATTTGGACCCAATTTTGCTGGTGACGTCTTAAAATAGATTAATTAGGTAGGTAACTGCATTAATTGAGATTTAAAAGTCTTACTGAAAACAATTACACTGGCATGATAACGGAAATGCCAACCATCTTACCTTAAAATAAAACTTGAGAAAGGGAATTGAACTTAGTACAGTAAACTAGATAGTATTTGAAAGTGTAGCTCTACCTGCCCCCAATCACCACCTCGCTCAACTTATCAACATTAAAATACCTTTTGCCTACTTCTTGAATCTGGCTGGAGTTTATGTGAAGGATGGAATCTATGTACTTATCGTAAAAAGAATAATCTAGGCTATTAAAATGAATGGTCTTAAACTTATCTGCAATAGCAAATGGGGTATTAATAGAATTGATGAACGTACCCAATAAGTAATTTTTAACCGAATTCAGTTCTTCAACTTCAACTAGCTCAGTATTCAATATATTTATTTCCTTATGGATTTCTTCGATGGTGTTAGCTGTAAATTCTTTTTTTACATCTGTCCCAATAGCCAGGTAACCTGCATTTTTTAAGGTAACGAAATTTGCGTGTATCCCATAAGTGTAGCCTTTGTCTTCTCGAATATTTTTCATCAGACGGCTTCCGAAATATCCACCCAATATTTCAATGTATATATAGGAAGAGAAATAGTCAGGATCAGACATTTTAAATAACGGTAAGCCTACTCTTATCGACGACTGCAAACTATCCTCTTTAGGCTCAAAAAGGTTTTTGGACGTGGCCATATTGTGAGCTGGAACTAAATTGTCCTTCTCGTGACCCCATTTCGAATTTCCAAGAAACTCATTGATGCTTTTATAAAAATCTTCAGGACCATTCCCAGATACCAAGATTTCGCATCTGTCAGAGGAAAAGTATTCTGAATAATGATCAATAAGCACAGACCTATCAATTGCCTCTATTGATTCCTGCGTCAGATACCTGCCATAGGGATGAGTTTTGCCAAACATCAATGCTTTGAAATGTATTGAGGCGAGGTAATTGGTTTTATTGAAGTTGATTTCAAGATTTTGTCTAGTTATCTTTTTAAGATTACTAAGTTCTTCCTCGGGAAAGGTGGGGCATTTAACTATTTCAGATAATAGTGGGAGCAGTGCAGTGAGGTACTTAGACAAGCAATACAATACGATTGTACATCGATCTGCGCCAGTTTCTAAGTCTAAGAATGCACCGAAAAAAGCTATTTTTTCCTCGATCTCTTTAGCGGTGTGCGTTTTCGTTCCTTCACTTAACATCTTAGTAGTGAAGAAGGAATGTCCATTACCGGCTTCGTGCCAGGTGCCCCCTTTGAAAATAAGCTCGATTCTTAGAAGCGGTTGGGTTCCCGATCGAATAATGTGAATAGGTATACCGTTATCTAAGTATGCTGAGTCTGGCTTGTGTAATTCAAACTTATCCTGAATTTTAAAAGCAGGAGCTATGGATCTATCTAACATTAAGGTTATTCAATTACTGATTCTTCAATTTGTTTGCTTTCTATATCAAAAGAAAGACTAAACCTTAAAGTCTCAGCCAAAGGATTGTTTTGTTGTATAGGGACCAAGTATGCAAAATCTAAGCCAAAAGCTTGGTATTTTACACCAAACCCTACGGTGAAGTATTTTCTATTTCCTTTAAATTTATTTTCATTGAAAAAACCGCCTCTTGCTGCGAAGAGGTTATTGTACCAATACTCTACTCCACCACATAATATTACTTCCCTTAGCTCTTCCGATGCTCCGTATGGTGCGTCGCCAAATGACCCAAAGATACCGCTGAGTACAGGCCTATTCGGATCTTTTCCGTTAATGATATTATTTTTATTGTCTCTCTCTGGAGGAGTCGGAACCATCAATTTATTGGCATCGACGGTAAATGTCATTTTATTATAAGGATCTAGCTCTACTGTAAATGCTGTACCGATTTTCAGATTGGTCGGAATATATCCCCTTTCATTGTTATTTGTATAAGAAATACGTGGGCCTACATTGGAAATCATCGCGCCAAATGCAATGTTGCTGTTCGTAGCACCTAACACTAAATCTTTTTTATAATAGACCCCGAGATCGCCTGCTGCGGTATTTGCGGCTTTCGGCGCATTGCTGTTTGGGATAACGACACCTCCGGCTAAATTAGAATGGATAAATTTCAGCGATAACGCTAAACTTAAATTTTCACTTAGCTTTCTGGAATAGGTTCCACCTAAAGCCAATTCATAAGGATGCCCCTCGCCCTGTGGATTTTGATATTCATCGATGAAGGCTATTTTACCCATACTGAAGTAATTAAAAGAAACACCAATTGCCTCCTCCTTACTTAACTTCTTATAGCCCGTCAGGTAGGACAAAGACATGTCTCCTACTAGCTTTCTAAGCCACGGGGTGTAGGACAATGCGAAGCCCATATCCTTTTCTATAAAGGCTAATTTTGCTGGGTTCCAATAAATAGAATTTGCATCTGGAGTGATAGCGACCCCTGCATCTCCTAATGCGCCTGAGCGGGCATCAGGTGAAATGACAAAGATAGGTACGGCTGTAGAAATAATTCTTCTGCCGTCTTTACCTTGAGAGTCTTGTTGAGCAAATATTGAAGAAGAATAAATGAATGATAAAGTGATAGTAAGGTAAAAAAAAGTGCTTTTTTTCATTTTGAGTATTTGTGTTAAAGCTAATTAGCCAATTCAGATTAAACATTAACCAGCCATTTAAAGGCAAATATAAAAGTAAATGTCAATTAATTGGCAATAACTAATTTTTGATAATTGTGGTTTTCAATAATTTCTGTCTTAGAACGTAACACAATCCTGTAAAAGTATATCCCCTCTGGAAGTTTGTTGCCAGAATCATCTATTCGCCACCATTTTATTTCAGAAATA
>DASVUU010000536.1:0-1849 GCA_036386935.1 Cytophagaceae bacterium
AAGCCAAAGGTCTCTGGTTTGCGAGGTGGGCCATGTTTACGCTATGTTTCATAACAAACCCGTAATGAAAATTTACATTGGCCCTATAGTCTGACAGCTGTGCAAGAGACGTGTGGTAGCTCACTAAAAGCGTAACAACAATGGCAATAAGTAAGCGTTTGATAAGAGGAAAAGAAGAGCAGGAGGGGATAGAGGCCAATTTTATTGTAATCTCTTAGGTTGAAAGTAGAATAAGTCGAGTAGTGGGAAGCAACTTGTCCTTTGAATTAATACAAACATATCATTAATTATATTTAAAATATCTTCTTATAATACTTAGTATTAAATATTTTTACAAAAATAAGCCCGCTGTAATTGTCAATAATCGTCTCAAATCTTAGTAAGGTCTACGGAAATCAAAACGCTGTTGACGGAATTTCTTTTACGGCAAAGCCTGGAGAGATATTAGGCTTTCTCGGTCCAAATGGCGCCGGTAAGAGTACAACAATGAAAATCGCTACGTGCTTTATTCCTCCTAGCTCAGGCAGTGTTACGGTGCAGGGCTTTGATGTGGTTTCAGACCCAATGAAGGTGAAGAAGATCGTTGGCTACCTGCCGGAGCACAATCCACTTTATCTGGATATGTATGTACATGAATACTTAGGTTTTGTGGGTAGATTACACAAATTAGCGGGGACTTCATTGAAAAGAAGAATTTGTGAGGTGATTGGTATTTGCGGGCTTGCATTAGAACAGAGAAAAAAAATAGGGGCGCTTTCGAAAGGATATAGACAAAGGGTAGGCCTGGCTCAGGCGCTTATCCACGATCCCAAAGTTCTAATCTTAGATGAACCAACGACAGGTTTGGACCCTAACCAAATTCATGAAATAAGGAATTTGATTTCTGCGCTCGGAAGGGAAAAAACAGTGATATTTTCAACTCATATTCTACAAGAGGTACAAGCGATCTGTGATAGAGTAGTAATTATCAACAAGGGAAAGATTGTTGCAGATGACAAGGTGGCAGCGCTACAGAATGTTGTCGGCGAATTAAAAATAATAAGTGCTTCATTTGCGGAGGAGATATCAATTGAGGAGTTTACCAATATACCGGGGGTGGTAAATGTAGAGCAAAAAGGTAAAGGTAAGTTTGATATATTCTGCAAGCCTGATGCGGACGTGAGAAAAGAAATATTTCTTAAAGCCTCTAATCTAGGCTGGAACTTATTGGAATTGAAACAGGAAGAAAGATCATTAGAAAGCATTTTTAGAGAATTGACCGGTAGAGACCAATAGAATATGTATCCAATATTTATAAAAGAGATAAGTAGTTTCTTCAACAGCTTGGTTGCATACCTCGTCATCACCGTGTTTCTTACTTTTATAGGTTTATACCTTTGGGTATTCCCCGATACCAGTATATTGAATTTTGGGTACGCCGATCCTGGGTCCTTATTTACGTTTGGTCCAATCGCATTTTTGTTATTAATTCCTGCCATTACGATGAGAACATTCGCAGAAGAGCGCAAGGAAGGAACAATCGAGCTTTTATTGACCTGGCCGGTTTCAGATTTCGAAATTATACTTGGAAAATTTCTTGCCAGTTTATGCCTTGTATTATTTTCGCTCTTACCGACTTTGATATATTATTTTTCTATCTATCAATTGGGTTCGCCGGTAGGAAATATAGACTCAGCGGCTATGTTTACCTCCTACACCGGCCTCTTTTTGCTAGGAGCGGTCTTTACGTCAATCGGCATCTTTTCATCTGCAATTACTAGAAACCAAATTATCGCCTTTATCGTGGCCCTGGTATTATGTTATTTTCTATATGACGGTTTGGATAGAATAGCTTCAATCAATTGGTGGG
>DASVUU010000537.1:0-2127 GCA_036386935.1 Cytophagaceae bacterium
AAAAACCTTCTAAGTCAATTACTTAGAAGGTTTTTTTATTTACGGTTACATTGAGCCAGTATAGAGACAAATTAAAGAATCAATTAGTTGGAGGTTCGACAGTCATGAAAATTAATTTTTTTCTAAAACGCTTATTACCTACTAAAGTGTTCCGTCGTCCAACTTTTCTACTAGGATGCTGTGTTTTAGTGCTCCTTAAGCTAAGACATTATTCTTCGTCATGTCCAAGTGATATAGATAGGTCACGATAGTGGTCGACTTGCTGTTGTAACTCACTAATCTTTCTTTCTGCCTCGCTGACTGCATCTGCTCCTGCTACCCATCTTTTCGGTGGTTCTTCCCCACTTGCAATTGTGATTAATGCATTAGCTAGTTTAGCAGGGTCACCTGGTTGCTTACCGTTCACTCCTTCAAAGATCGATCGAAGTTCCGAGCTGCGCAAAGCATAATCTTCTATTTTGTTTTCCGGCCAAGTTGTCGACGTCGGCTCCAGTAATTCTGTTCTAAAATAGCCCGGCTCTACAATTGTCGTTTTGATACCAAATGGGGCAACTTCTCCTTGTAAACTTTCCATCCATCCTTCTAAACCAAATTTTGAAGCAGCATAAGCTGAAGTATATTGTCCACCTACTAATCCAGCCACTGATGAGATCGATATAATGTGACCCGAACGGTTCTTTCTCATAATTGGAAGCACAGCCCGGGTAACATTCATGGGGCCATATAAATTTGTAGCTATTTGCCTTTCAATTTGATTGGGGCTTAACTCTTCAAAAAAACCGGCATAGAAGTTTCCTGCGTTATTTACAAGCACATCAATAGATCCAAATTTCTTCACTGCTGCATCTACCGCTATCTCTATTTCATTGGTATTAGTAACATCGAGCTTTACAATCAATAAATTGTCAGAAGATATACCTATAGCTTTGGCCACTTTTTCAGTATCACGACCTGTGGCAATAACCTTAAATCCAGCTGCAAGTGCTGATTTTGTGATATCTACTCCTAACCCGCGGCCAGCGCCTGTTATTAGCCAAATTTTATCTTGTCTTTCCATTGTGTTACATATTTTATTTTCAAGTGTCGAGAATGCATTATGTTTTAACTACCTCTGCTTTAATAAGAGTGTTATGCCTATATATCTCCTTTTGCAATTCAAATTTTTTGGTAAAAATTAGTAACCGTTTAAGTGGTAGATTACTGCTCACGCCTTGATCTTTGCTAATTATTACTTCTTTGGCAAGGGTGATCTGCCGTGCGTTCCGATCGAACTTGTTCCTATATTGCATCCAAGATCGTGTTGTGCTATGAACTCATCCGGTGCCCGTTTTCCGAAAACCTCTATTTTAGAAAACTCAGTTTGCAAGTCTTCCATATCTTCTGCTGTAAGCTCAACTTTTGCTCCGCCGTTATTTTCCTCTAAGTGACTTATATTTGTCGTTCCCGGAATAGGCACTATAAAAGGCTTTTGTGCCAACAACCAAGCTAGACTAACTTGTCCGGGTGTTGCGCCTTTTTTATCGCCTAATGTTTTTAGTATATCAACAATGGGTCTATTTTTAATGATAGCTTCCTTTGTGAATCGTGGAAATCTAGCACTTGTCCTTAAGTCGTTTTTAGTAAAATTGTGATCTAGGGTTATTCTTCCAGTTAGATATCCCATACCAACTGGACTCCACGGTACAAAGCCAATCCCCAGTTCTTGACAGACTGGTAATACTTCCTTTTCAGAATCACGTGTCCAGAAAGAGTATTCGTTTTGAACCGCTGTGACAGGATATTCCTTATGGGCACGGCGAATAGTAGCTGCACCTGCTTCCGACAATCCATAGTGTTTTACTTTCCCTTCCTTAATTAATTGAGCAATTGTTCCGGCGACATCCTCAATTGGGACAGTTGGGTCTACCCTGTGCTGATAGAAGAGATCAATAACATCGGTCCTCAATCGTTTCAGAGATTGCTCTGCCACCTTTATAATATTTTCCGGTCGGCTCGTCAAGCCTATTGTCTCTCCTTTGGAGGTGATATTAAATCCAAACTTTGTAGCGATTACAACGTCTTTTCGGAATGGTGCTAGCGCTTCTCCTACTATCCTTTCACTATAGAAAGGCCCATAAACCTCTGCAG
>DASVUU010000538.1:0-3338 GCA_036386935.1 Cytophagaceae bacterium
GATACAAACATGGACGCAATCCAAGAGGGAGCTTCCACCAAATGTTCTTCATCCAGGCTATCCGCTCATCAGGATTACCAAAGAATTTAGGATTTACTGTTTGAGAGCGTAAAAGGTTCATGCGCTCTATTTCTTCTTGTGCAACTAAATCACTGTAACGGTTATGCTTGGCAATCCAGAAGCTGATTTCGTTTTCTTTGAGGTTCTCTTCAATAATATGACCGTCTTCCCAGATGGTGGTTTTCCCTGGTACCACAAAACGATGGTCCATGTTTTCGTTAAGATCGGAATAACCAATCCCTGTGCGGAACATTTTTAAAAGGTATTTTGGGTAAAAGCCGCCATGGCGGATCCATTGGCCTTTGAAGATGAATTTTCGGTTGAAGTAAATTCCGTTAACTTCTGAATAGTCTTCATTTTTAAAATTCTGCAATTTTTCAAATAACTCGGGGGTAACCACTTGGTCCGAATCTAAGCCAATAACCCAAGGGGTGATAATTTTGAATGCATTTAAGGCAGCGTACCATTGTTTAGGGTGATTCTCGAATGGATTGTATTTTACTTCTGCACCAAATTCTTCGCAGATAGAAAGTGTTTTGTCTGTGCTTCCGGAATCTAATACAAAAGTCTGTGCCTGCAAAGGAGCTACCGATTTTAATAATAGAGGAAGATGGACTTCTTCATTGTAAGAGAGAATAAGGAAGCTAAAGTCTGGCATTCTTAGATTCTCGCTTTGATGAGCATTGACATCCATAAATAAGGGAATCTCCCGCATCCTTTAAAATCAGTTACAGTAAACCCTTTTTCCTCCAAGAGGCTGGATAACGTTTTTCTCGACCAGAATTTAATATGTCCTCCATCCCAAAGGGGGGCTAGATGTGCATCCATTTTGCCAGATATTGCCAGAGCCAAATATTTCAAATATCCATGATAGGGGGTTGAAAGGATTAGTTCTCCGCCCCCGTTTTTTAATAACGTACGCTTTGCAAAGTCAATAAACTTTCGTGGATCGTAGAGGTGCTCAATGACTTCGGTTGATATGATGGTGTCGAACGAGATTCCTTTTAGAATGTCGGGCAGATCATCTGATGACAAGTCTTGAAGCGCAAATCGACCTGGACTTTGCTTGCTCGCTATTTCGATCCCGTTAGCTGACGCATCTGTTCCGTAAACATTAAAGCCTTGGCGAATCAGAATATGTGTTAATGCTCCGTTTCCGCATCCTAGATCTAAAATCGCTTGGTTCACAGACGGGTTTAGGAGCCTCAATAAATTAGGTTGGATGTATGCATGTGAATGATCTTCCTCTGCACTCTGATATCCATATTCTTTATACTCAGACATTGTCTTATTATCTATCTTGCATGAGTCTGAACAGCAACCTTCTCATTGTCTTAAGAATTACTAAAAAGACTTCTATAATTCAGTTATTTACTAGTTATCACTTCGTTGTATAGCATAATATACCTCTGTCCCAGTAATTGATCGGAAAAGTCTTCCCGTATAATTAAAGGAGCTCTCTCTCTAATGTTTCTAAGTTTTTGCCGGTTTGATGCAGCGTTTAATAATCCGTCTCGTATGTGTATGTCATCACGGATGCACACCCATCCAAAGTCATTTTTTAAAACATAATCACTCAAACCTACATTTTCTGTAACTAATACAGCTGTACCTGTAGCCAAGCTTTCAATTACCACGTTAGCAAAGTTTTCATCGTACGATGGCAATACCATAAGATCATGGTCAGCCATTATGCTAAATTTATATTCTGCCGGTTGTTGCCCTATCCATGATATACGTCCGTGAATATCGAGCGACTTGGCGAGATTTTTCAGCTGCCCAATATATTTTGAATCGCCACTTCCGGCAATGGTTAACTGATAATTTAGCTGTTTAGTTGCCAAAGCCGAGAACAGCATCTCTAGTCCTTTTTTTTCTTCTATCCTCGAGAAAAACAAAAGCTTAAATTCTTCCTCATTTATATCCTTCCTCAAATTTAAGGTTTCATTTGCGGGCAAACTAACCAGATTTGGTATAACGGTTACAGTCTTTGGTTGTAATAGAGAAATTATAGCTTTTCTTTCATTCTCACTAGTTACATGAACATGGCAACGATTTAATAGCGGCTTGGTTATCTTAAAGATAATGTTTTTAAATAAGTTATTTCGGTTTCCGAATGAATATGCACTTAGAGTTCCTCTAGGAGAGAGTACAACAGGCACTTTCTTGAAAACGGATATCATGCAGCAGATAACGGAAACTAGGTTCCACCAAGTATGGACATGTATTAGTATGTCATTATTTGCTGTGTTCCGGCGTTCCGTTTTAAGCCGGTTCCAAAGCGCCAAATAAAGGGCTGGACTAAAATGTGTATGATCTTTTGTGAGGCGTTTGTAATATGTAACAGGTACTTGATCCAAGATTATTTTTTGACCAAGTACCACGTCAAGTTCCTGATCTCCGTTTGCACAAGTAGTTAAGACATTCAAGTCAATTCCCTGACTAGCCAATACCTCTGAGAGCTTAGAAACGGACATCGTAGGGCCTCCATAGATGAAAGCCGGTTTATAGGAGGCGTTGATTTGAATAATCTTCATTAGTCTTTGATGGTCTTTTTACTACAGATGTAACTTCCTTGATTTCAATTAAATAGTTAAAGTATCGAAGCACAGAAAATGCAATTAGCATCGACACAAAGCTCCAAAAGACGCTATTAATCAAAAATTCGATGGATTCTCCCCGCCAAAGAATAGGAAAAAATCCGTTAAAGAAAATTATACACCCTATTTCGTAGCCACCAAATAAGTTCTCGGCTACATTACTTAAAGCTTGGCTCATCGAACCGAGAAAGAGCATATACAAGAAAACTCCAATGGCTCCGGCGCTGAGATAGCCATCCACAATTGGTCGGGTCTTCGCCGAAACGTTTGATCTTCGATCCACAACGTCGGCAAGGTAAACTCTTTCCATTGCCAAGGTCTCTGTGATTGGTTTACTTGACCATAATGCTCTTGGAATGATTGACAAAATGGCATTCTCAATAAGCTCTGTATGATAAAACGGGATTCGTTCGGGTGTCGATTTTACATATTGCGTGAACATGTTAATCTCACTAAACCGGTTGGTCAGGAAGTCCCAATTCGTCTGTTCAGTAGAGTCATCATCTTCTTCGTTGAGAACACTCTCTAGCGCTTCAGAACGGGCATCTTCCACTGATATCTGATGATCCCAAGCGTGTTGCCTAAACACATTGGTGTAAACAGATAGGACATAAAATAATCCGATGAAGATGGGTGCAGCTAACAGGAGAATGGTCTTTTTATAATATGGGTACAATA
>DASVUU010000539.1:0-8767 GCA_036386935.1 Cytophagaceae bacterium
CCATCATAAAGCGATTAAAAATGTTTTCAGGAGATCTAACAGGAGTTCCCAACCAAATTGGTTTAAATCGTTCCTATTGCGTGATTTCAACACAGATGAAAGAAGAAAAGGTATAGAACAACTTATTGATAAATACTCGCAGCAATTTAACGGAGTACATATCATCTTCATAGACGGTATTGCTGATATCATTGATGATACGAACGACCAGGCACAATCTAACGATGTGGTAAGGTTCTTCGAGAGAATAGCGATTAAATATAACTGTCCTGTAATCACAATAATCCACCTTAATCCAGGGAGTACGGAAAAGAGCCGCGGGCATCTTGGAAGTCAACTGGAAAGAAAGTGTGAATCAGTAGTATCAATCTCTAAAGACAAGGACAGTGAAGTAAGCACTATAGAGGGGAAACTTTTAAGGAACGCGGGCGCCATACCACAATTACAATTCAAGTATGATATTGAAAAAGGGTATCACGTAGCTTGTGGTGTAAGGATGAAACCAAGCAAGGCAGAAGCCCAGGAGAAGGAATTAAGGGAATATGCAGAGGCAATCTTTCAGGATGGAATAGTGAAATTAACCTATACCGAACTAGTGAATCAACTAATAATAGCATTGAGTGTGTCAGATCGAACTGCCAAATCTAAAATTTCACTAATGAAAGAGGTAAATATAATTGAGCATGAAGGAGATAAACTATCAAAATTAGTACTGGTGAAGAAGTGAAAAATCAGTGAAATCTTCACCTTTCACCATCTGGAAACAATATTGGTGAAGGAGTGAAGTCCCCTATATATAGGGACTTTCACCTTTCACTACTTCACTACACCAATAGAAAAATAACTTACTAACATCATCACTATTTTAGTGGTAAATAGTGGATCATAATCAAAAATAACCGTATATTTAAATAACAACCAGCTAATGACATTTCAAAAAGGAAACACATATTGGAAGATTGCCGCCTGGCATAAAAAACCCTTCTACGCTACACCTGAAGATTTAGAAAAATCAATACTAGAATATTTTGAACATGAAACCACTAGAGGCAAGTGCAAGCCTACGGTTTCCGGTCTTTGCTATTACTTAGGTTTTAGCCATAGACAATCGTTGACCTATTATATGCAAAAGAACACTGCCTTTTGTGACATAATAATGAAGGCAAGAAAGTTTATTGAATCCTGCTATGAATCGGAAATCTACCAAGGTAATTCAGTTGCCACATTTGCACTATCTAATATGGACCGTGAGGCATGGAGACATAGAAGCGAGACAGATATCACAACAAAGGAATTGGAAGTTAAAGAGCAACCTTTTGACCTGGAAGAATTGAGCAATGAGGAACTGGCATTATTCGAAAAGATGCTGCAAAAACGGGATACAAAAAGACTGGAATCATAGGTTCGATTCTATATAGGACATAATTAACTCAACGTAACTAATTAACAACCAAATAAATAATATATGAATCAGATTACAAGTAAAGCTATAGGTAAAATTAAGAGCTACATATTTCGGATAAGTGGCGCTGAAAAAGAAATTCAAGATAAGAATATCATGATTCAAAACTTGACAATCAAACTAGCTGACATAGACGACCGTGAAAAGGAGTTAAAAGAGGCTGAGGTAGAAGTAGAAAAGGTCTTAGAAATGATGCAGAAAAAAGCATTAGCACTTAACGCCAAAGAGCTCTTTTATAAAAAGGTAAAAAATCGCAAGTTCTCAAATAATTAATATGAACCTTATCATTAATAACGAACAAGTTGATTTAAGCGAGGACGAGGTGCTTGCTATGACGTATCAGGTAAACGACATTGCAGAACTAAAGAATCGGCAAGCATCGCACTCTAACCAATTTAGATTGAAGACCACTCCAAAGAACATTAGACTGTTCGGCCATTCAAACATTTTAAACAGCCTCTCAGGTATTGCCTATCGCAAAAGTAGTGCTATTATCATAGAGGACGGTTTAGAGATTGTAAGCAATGGTCAAGCAATAGTAGAAAGTATTGACGAAAATATTAATGTCACTATTTACGCGGGAATCTTTGACTTCTTTTCTCGTATGGGTGACGCATCAATTAGAGAGCTAGACTTTTCAGAACTCGACCACGTTTGGACCGCTGAAGTAGCAGCAAACAGCAAAGACAACACATCAGGTTATATCTATGCCCTGGCTCAATTCGGAATGGTTGAAGAAACCGGTTACAACTATCCTATAAATTATTCGCTGCCTTCGGTATTCGTTCATACAATAATTAATAAGATCTTTTCAAAGCATGGATTTTTAAAAACTGGTGCAGTACTTCAAGAGCCATTTTTTAAGAAGTGGGCTATCCCTTGCAATGGGGATTTAAAAAGAGACGCAAAGTTTATTGAAGATAGAAGTGTATATGTCGGGAACACACTATTCAATTATTATACTGTTGGAAACTCCAACCAATATCACGACAGAATAAGGTTTGACATAACAAATAAGGGAGACTTTAAACAGGGATCAGCACAGCGATACAATGCAGGGACGGGAGGATATACACCCGATGTTCCCTATATCGTAGACATTGAAGCTAATATTATCTTTAGCGTTTCCGTGGATGACGGAAAGGCCGATCTAAGAGTAAGATTGTTTAAGAACAATAATGAAATAGGAATAGGTGCACACATAAATCAAGGTGATACAGACGGAGACGAAATAACTTTTTATTTAACAGCAGTTGCCGAAAACATCACTATTTCTCCAGGTGATGAAATCTGGGTTGACTTTTTATTAGATGGCGAGGGTGACGGGTTTCTTGACAGTTATAGTTATTCATGGGCAGTGCCAGAGGAACGAAACGGGTTTTATACTTATTTTAAAGTAACACCTAAAGAAGATTTCGCACCAGGATCTTTCCTTAACCTAAATCAAATCCTTCCAGACATAAAACAAAAGGATTTAGTAAAGTTCTGGGCGCACTATTTTGGCATCATCTTTCAATCTGACAATTATGCAAATAGTTTAGACTGCCGTAAGTTCCAAGAAATAGCCGACGCGGTAAATGTTGATTTCGTCGATTGGTCTGATAAGTTGGATGTTTCAAAGCCATCTTCAATTGAATTTAGGTTAGAAGGATACGCGCAATCTAACCACTTTAAATACAAAGAAACTGACTCAACCAAGGAAGTAGGTCGTGGAACGTTACATATAAACGATGAAGCATTAGAGAGGGAAACCACAGTAATTGAGGCCCCGTTTGATGCATTGCTTACTCAGACAAAGCTGTTATCGGGCGCAAAAACAAACGGGTTAGATCTGCCGATAGTCAATAAATGGAAAGACGGTGGTCAACAATCTATCGAACCTATGATATTCTCAGTTGATAGAGTGCATATCGGCACAATAAGCTATATCGACGGCGTGACAGCTGGCTATGGATTCAGTAACGATACAGTGCCAGTTGCAAACTTCCAAGCAATGTCTTTTGCAAATGCTATTCGAGACAATTACCAGGCATATAAAAGGGTGTTGGACCATACCAAAATACTCAATGAATACTTCAACCTAAGTCCTATTGAAATTAGTCAGCTAGACTTCTTTAAACCGGTGTACGTGAAAAAGTACTCTGAATTCTTTTACCTAAACACTGTGGGCAACTATGTCAAAGGCCGGTCCACTAAATGCACACTTGTAAGACTATAGAACACAAACTTAACAATGAAAATAAATCAATCACAATTTAAACGTTAGAACAATGAAAAATGAACAACTAATTTGGGAATCCAAAGAACAAAAAAGTAAGGTAGAAGAAGCAGTCAATCACCTATTACCCTTGTTGAACCATGCATTAAATGAATGGAAACAAATGGGTATAGGTCCTGTGCCAAATGATCAACTGTATCCTTTTATAAACGATCCAGAGGACTTTTACACTCGACGAATTAACGAGCTTGTACCGGAGGAGACTACCGAAATGGCCGGTCCATTCAAAGTTAAAAAAGCTTCGGTAATCAAAAGTCTAGAGCTACCTGACCATTCCGGTTATGTTAGAGCTGCAGATGCTATTAGAAGGTATTTGCCACACACTGTTGTAAATCTTGGTCTTTTTGAAATTACAGATTCTAAAATAATTATTTCACCAGAAAAGAAGTCAGCGCTGATTGAGAGTGCTAACGTTTACGCTGTCTCTGAAGAAGAGCAACAATTAAAGCAATTGTTGGATAAGGCAATAAAAAGCCTATTGGATTTAAATGCCTTTACTAAAAAACGACTCAACACCGACATAGTACGTCATGACAACTTCTTTAATGGGCGTGGTATGGGAACACTTATAAAAACTGCTCATAAAGAGGACGGAGAATTGACACTTACTTATAACGAACAACTATTTCACCAACTTAAAAGAAGTTAATCAAGGCCGGGTAAAACCGGCTTTACTTTCAACCCACTATTATGGCAAAAGCATCATTATTTAAAAAAGGTCATGCAAAGATTGCAGGACGTAAAAAAGGCTCAATTAATAAAGCAAATTCGGATTTTAAAGAGGCGGTTAAAAACCTTCTAGAAAGGAACGCTGAGGATATGGATGCATGGCTTAGGCAAATTGCATTTAGAAGCCCATATAAGGCAATGGATATCATTTGCAAGCTAGCAGAATACCACATCCCTAAACTATCGAGGGTTGACGCTAAGTCAGAAAATGTTTTAAGGCTCGAAAAGGTGACAGTCCAAATAGTAAGTACTGGTATTCCTTTAGCTAGTTGTGAGAGTGATGTTGTTATGTAGATAGGTAAAAGAGTTACCGCCAAAAATGACGACAACCTCTAAGGTTCGATTCGTACCTAGTATCCATTCAAACTAATTAATCATCTTTTTTTCAATACATTAAAGTTGATTCAAATCTGAATGATAAGCCAGAGGTAAAGTTTTCCTTATAATCTGACCGTATTAAAACCTTCAGCATAAGCTTGAACCCCTTAAAGGGTATAACAAAACGGAACACCCTTTTGTCCGAACTAAAACCTTTCGTACTAAGGACGAATCCCTAATTATTGTACTAAACCATGACCCAGATTTGGACCATTTAGCAGATTCCTCAAATCCGAGGAATGTAATTGTACTTTTATAATATCGGAAATTCCGACATTTAAAGAGGGCCCGGAATTGAGCCGTGAATGCCAAGGGTTTAACATCAGCGTTGAACTTTATGACATCGCAAACTCAGACATTTAAAATGTGCTTTAAAAGCACACCATAGCCTAATTGGTAAAACCCGATTTTTCGGGTTTTATGAAAGACTGATTATCAGAACTATCCAGATTTGGATTGCTTTTTTGTCGAATAAATTTTGACAATCTCCTACGAATTGCTAAAATTATTAGCAAATTGATTTTTATGATGTGGAAGTTACCAGATAGAGTTTCGAATGCTCAGGACAAGTTCATTATTGAAATGGAGAAGCATCTGAAAGAGGAAAGGATTATAAAGGGAGATATTATTCATAACAAGAAAGTAATTGAAGGGTATGATATGTGCCAGACCCTTAAGAAACTTTTAGAAAGATATTCAAGATTCGTGCTACAACAAGGTTATGATTTAGGGTATGAGGACGGCGATAAGAAAGCTCAAAAAGTATCATTCCCAAAGGTTGGGCCAGGGCCATATTTGGAAAGGTAATCTTTAGTTACCTTTTAACATTCCCCAAAATTGGGGAACCTCAATTGATAAAAGTCGGAAAGTCGACTTTTATAACGTGGGTGTTGCCCACCTTTCAAAAATATGATAATTAAGGTGAGTGAAAATCACCTTATACCTACTTACTCCCAAAAATGGGAAAAAGTACCGTAGCCTAACATTGAGTCAATAGGATTCAAATTTGAAGCCTGCTAAAGGTCGTTTATATCGACCTTTAAAATTCAGGATAAATATCGTTTTTGGCGATATTAAAAGGTGAGCGAAAATCACCTTATAAAGCTAATTAGCAAAGTTATTGGCAATGAAGAGACAAATTTATCCAGAAGGAACAATTGTTAGAATTAAAAAGACTGATCAATTAGCTATTATTATTGACGTTTGCTACCTATGCAATAACCCCGAAAATTTCCTTCATTATAGAGTCAAGTACGCCGGGGGTAAGGGGCCATATGCGGCTTATCCAGATGATTTAGAATTGTTGGTATTACCGAGGGACTAGATTCATAAGGTCGTTTTTCTCGTCCTTTAAGATTGGGATAATGCCGTTTTTGGTGGCATTTAAGTCGAATCAATTTAATTATGAAACGAATATACCTTACAACGCTCATTATCTTTGTAGCCCTTTCTAGCTTCACAGGGCGAGTCATACGCGTTTTAGATGGAGATACTATAGAAGTATTAACCGACGACAAAAAAACTGTTAGGATCCGTTTAAACGGGATAGATTGCCCTGAAAAGAATCAAGACTTTGGGAATGTAGCAAAGGAATTTACTAGTAAAATGGTTTTCGGTAAAGAGGTTGAAGTTGATTCTATTGGAACTGATAGATACGGCCGGACCATTGCAAATATCATTTGCGGCTCTATTAATCTGAATCAAGAATTAGTTAAAAACGGTTTGGCTTGGCATTACGTCAAATATAGTAAAGACCAAGTCTTAGCAAAGTTAGAAGTTGAAGCGCGGGATGCAAAACTGGGTCTTTGGTCAATGCCTAATCCAATTGCACCATGGGATTTTAGGCATAAGTAATGATTATTAGGTTCGCCTTTTTGGTTGAGCAACACATCAAAATGATGTTTGGTTGGATATCAACAAGTAAAAGGTTGATTGTTAGGTTCCCCTTTTTGAGGGAGTAACGCACTAAAACCTTACTTTTTTTATATCGTACCCATTGCTTTAACTTAACTTTCTCCCACTCAATGCTATGATGAATTTTTTATTACCAGTTTTAATTTCTCTTTCTTATACCTGTTTTGCCCAAATACAAATTGATCAGTCGACCGGGCTTATAAAAAATGAAAGAATTTTGCAGCTTGACTCCATGAACCAAAAGCATATTTATAACAAATCTAAGGTTTGGATTGCAAGCCAGTTTAAAAACCCTGGTAAAGTAGTAACATCTGATTTACCTGAAGAGGGCTTAATAACAGTTAGATATAATGAAACATACAGGGCAGGTTTTGGCCCCATAGCCTTCGATCATATTTTAACCATTAGAACAAAGGACAACAAGTCGAAGCTTACTATAACCAATATTGAAGCGCCACTAGGTACCTTAGAAGTTTATTGCCTGAAGAAGGACAGGTCTGTCAGGGGTATGTATCAAGAACTCTATGATGGGGTTGGAAAGTCAACTGACGAACTTATCAAATCCTATGAAAAAAGCCTTAGATCTAAACAAGACAATGACTGGTAAAAGGGTGTAGTTGAGACACTACGCCTTAATCATAAACCTCTTCTAAACCGTCTACAAAGTATAACTTATTGTAGTACACGAACCCCTCCATTGCATCAAGGCCAAAAAAGTCTCTATGGTGTGTTATCTCTTTGCCTCCATCACAGAATATCTCCGGTGACACGTACTTTTCAGCTTGCTCCAAATCAACAATCTTTCCTGACTCTGAAATAAATAGCTCACCTTCGTATTTATAGAGTTGGGATCCTAGCTTGTGGTGGCATTCCTCGCCCAGATGGTAGTATCTTTCTATGCTAGACGCTGGAACTTTGACTACAACATCTTCAATTAGGAACTGTCTTATCATACTATTATTAAGATATACTTACAATGTAAGAAACGTGTAAGGAAAACTTTACTTATAGCTTACTATAAAAAATGAAAGCCTCGTAAGTAGTTAATTTACAAGGCTTTAATAACATTACCAGTGAACCCGATTGGATTCGAACCAATGACCTACTGCTTAGAAGGCAGTTGCTCTATCCAACTGAGCTACGGGTCCGAAATCAGGTTGCAAATTAAATGAAAGATTCCTTAAGTAACAACAAAAGAATTATTTCTTTCCATTTCTCAATTGCATTTCCTGTAACAAAAAAGCCTTGCAAATTGCAAGGCTTTTTCTGTCGGGGTGGCAGGATTCGAACCTGCGACCTCCTGGTCCCAAACCAGGCGCGATGACCGGACTACGCTACACCCCGATATTTTTTTTAACTGAAGTAAAAGTAGAACTTTATTTTGTATTTCCACATTAAAACCTCTCTTAACCGCAATTAAAAAAAATAAAACTGCGGAGAGAGAGGGATTCGAACCCTCGGTACAGTTACCCGTACGACAGTTTAGCAAACTGTTCCTTTCGGCCTCTCAGGCATCTCTCCTCTTTCCCTTTTGGAAAAAGTGTTGCAAATATAGCACAACTATAATATACCAGACAAGTCATTTTAAAAAAAACTGTAAATAATTACCAATTGCTCTAAATTGCCACTGATTTAGCAAACAGACTATGGAATTATTTAGTGGGCTTGAGGAAACTGAAATTGCATTTATAGCCTTATTTCTTCTTTTCTATATTATATATCTCATCCGGCTCGCTTTGGTAAGCAAAGGATTCAAGCTGGAATACCGATCCGTGATTTTTAAATTCATTATTAGAAGTGTTTACTTTTTCCTACTGCTAATCGCGCTACTGGGGCCCACCTTCGGGGGAATAAAAAAGGAAATCAAAGCTGTGTCGAAAGATGTCTATATCATTCTCGACTTATCGGCATCCATGAACGCCCAAGATATATTGCCTTCAAGACTTTTAAAAGCAAAGAAAGAATTAGAGACGTTGATATCCCATTCGCCCTCTGACAGATTTTGT
>DASVUU010000540.1:0-8061 GCA_036386935.1 Cytophagaceae bacterium
AGGAGTATTGGACTTCATTTCCTTCTTCACGCGGTTCAGATTTTTCACGCCCGACAATACCTTTTCCAGAGATCCGCCCACGCGATAGCTGGAATAAGTTTCCTGGGTAGCGCCATCTATCGACACAATCAATCTATCCAAGCCAGATTCTATTGTTTGCTTACAGTTATTGTCATCAAGATAATGTCCATTGGTAGAAGTGGAGGTATATATTTTTTTTGATGAGGCATATTTCACCATTTTCAGGAATGCCCCATTCAGATAGGGTTCTCCTTGGAAGTAAAAGGTGAGGTAGAGCAGGGTGCTTTGCAGTTGATCAATAACATTCTGAAAGACAGTCTCGCTAAGCATTCCAGTCGGTCGTGTGAATGACCTTAGGCCGCTCGGACACTCAGGGCAGCGAAGATTGCAAGAGGTAGTCGGCTCTATAGAAATGCTTGAAGGGAGGCCAGAGTGATATGCCTTTCCCATCATTCGGGAAAAGATATAGCTGCTAGTGACAGATGCCATATTCCTCAATCTCTTGGGTGTAACCTTTGAGAGGATATTTGCAGTGTCCCTTATCTTTCCTAATGAAACCATTGAAGCAATTAACTGGCGCTTTACATTATTTCGTGTAGAGCGTTCTTAAATTTAGTTGAATATGTTTAAAGTTTTTAATTTAAAGACTTCTTTACGTTGACCCTTTTTACGCAGCTCTAAAATCATATTAAATCTTGTGCGGAATAAATTTAATAATTGACAAAAATTCCACGCTCGATGATTCATACATTTTAAAGATGAATCAAAGGATTCTGCACAGGGGACCTGACTCAACTGGCATCTTTAAATCAAAGCTTTTGCGAAGCACGATCTTTTTAGGTGCTAACCGCTTAGCAATCCAAAATACCTCTTCCGCTTCTAACCAACCCTTGGAAGCGAGCGGTAGCTGTTTGATTTTCAATGGTGAGATAACTAATTATAAAAATCTAAACAACAATGGAACTGAGCATTCGGATACATCCTCTTTGTACCATTTTTTAAAAGAACATTCTACAGGAAGGCTTCATGAACTTGTTGGTATGTTTGCCTTCGTTTTTTATGACAAAGGCGAACAAACATTATTACTGGCTCGCGATCAACATGGGGTAAAGCCTTTGTATCATTTCGAAGACGAAAAATATTTTATTGCCAGTTCTGAAATCAAAGGGATTCTAGCCTCAGGTCTAGTAGAGAAAAAACTGAATGCACGGCAAATTAACCACTACCTAAGATTTAAGTATTGCGAAGCCCCGGGTACTTTTTTCGAAAATATAATTGAACTACTACCTGGGACTTCCATGAAAATCTCTCTTGAAAGTGGCAAGAAAACTTTGTCAAATTTCAAAAAGGTGTCCTTTAAGACTACTTATTCTAAAGACGAACTCATCAAAAACCTTGAATCTCCTCTTCTAAATTCTACTGCCCTTAATTTGTCGGCTGCCGTACCAAGTGGACTGTTATTAAGTGGTGGCATAGATTCGACGCTGCTCTTAGCGATGATTTCAAAATTGGGGAGTGGCAAATATCCCTGCTACATAGTATCTACAAGCACTAATGAGCTAGCTGACTCTCCTGACTTTAAATATGCTTTAGAGGCAGCCAAGCAGTTTGGCGGAGAGCCCCGAGTTTTGAATGTTTCCGAAGACAGCTTATTCAGATTGCCCCAGGTAATTGCAGCATTAGATCAACCAATTGCAGACTCGGCCTCGATGCTGACTTACCTGATATCAGAGTTTGCATCTCAAGAGGTAAAGGTGCTGCTCTCTGGTGCAGGAGCAGATGAATATTTCGCAGGCTACAACAGACACAAAGCTTTCTACTATTACCTCAAATACATTCATTCCAATCGACTTGCAAAAACGCTGCTTGCAGCCGTCCCAAATCCCTCAAAAACCTTTGGTCGTTCTTTGAATGCAAAGTTTACAATATTGAACAAGTTTAAATCAAGCATCGAGGACGATCCTTTCGCAACGTTTATGAATTTTCAAAGCATGAACTTCTTGCCCAATTTCAATCACGATGAGACTTTAGTGAAGGAAAAGTGGACCCTAGAAACCAGTTTTCCCAGTGCCTTGAATTTCGATCGCGCACGTTACCTCAGGTCGGATGTATTAGCATTAACAGATGTGATGTCCATGGGCCAATCTATTGAAGTGCGTGTGCCTTTTCTAGACCAAAATCTGACGAACTTTGCCGAAACCATTCAGGAAGATGAGTTGATAAAGGGTGGACGTAAATGGATGCTGAAGACGCTGTTAAAAAATTATAACGTGAGCGATGCATTTATCAATAGACCAAAATATGGGTTTGGCCTACCCTTTGGCGATTGGATCAGGAAGAAAGAATTGACCGATTTACTTGCGCCTTTGATGGACCAAAAGATGCTCCTATTTGAGTATGTGGAATATCATCAAGTACAGAAAATATTACACGAACATCGCTCCTATAAAACAAATTGGGCAACTGAAATTTGGGCTTTGATTACTTTACAAATATGGCTAGATCAAAACTTCTAGGATCAATGCTGCTTACTGATTTTGTTCAATCAATTAGATGAAGATTCTATATATCCATCAGTATTTTAAAACACCTGAAGAAGGCGGTGCGATTAGATCTTACTATTTGTCCACGGCCCTGGCAAAAAGTGGTCATGAAGTACATCTCATTACGGCAAGTAACGAACACCTTGGAAGCAAAATAATTGAGGGTATAAATGTTCATTATTTGCCGGTAAAATATGACAACAATTTCGGGTATGTAAAAAGGATTTGGGCTTTTTCTAGATTCATGGGATTGGCATTTTGGCATGCGTTAAAAATTAAAAATATTGACATCTGCTATGCCACCTCTACCCCATTGTCTGTTGGGGTTTTGGCGCTATTGTTAAAAAAGATCAATGGAGTTCGCTACTATTTCGAGGTGAGAGATCTGTGGCCTGCTGTGCCTATAGCGATGGGATATGTGAAGAATACTTTGGTCATTTATTTACTTAACCAGATAGAAAAAATTATTTATAGGAACGCCGAGAAAATTGTTTCCCTATCTCCAGAAATATCAACAGGAATTAGGGCCAAATCAAACAAGGATATTCTGCTGATACCCAACATCGCAGATTGCCGATTTTTTCATTCTGACACAAAAGCTATTGGGACGGAAAATCTATGTATTGCCTATATTGGTTCGATCGGTAAATCTAACGGCCTTACGGCTTTTCTCGCCCTTGCCAAATATTGTAAGAAAAAGGGAATTGACGATGTCAACTTTTTCATCGCTGGTGACGGCGCAGAGAAAAATTTGATTCTTTCAGAAATAGAAGCTAAGCAACTGGATCACGTGGCCTATCTTGGAACTCTCAGTAAAATCGAGGTTAAAAATCTATTGGATAAATGTACGGCCGTATACATTTCTTTCGCTGATCATCCCATTCTTTCTTCATGCAGCCCCAATAAATTTTTTGATGGAGTGGCAGCAGGGAAAATTATTATTACTAATTACAAAGGCTGGGTGACGGACCTTGTAATCCAACACGGAGCTGGCTTTTTTCTGGATAGAAATAATCCTGAAGATTTTTCGACTAAGGTGTTACCTTCCTTAAGAGACATGAACGTTAGAAGGGTAATACAGACAAACAGCTATAACCTAGCTAAAGCTATGTTTGATCGACCTTTGCTGGAAGATAAATTCTTGTCACTCTTCTCCGAATGATTATTTACTTTTCGGCTTATATTTAGAAAGTCTAAAGATCTTTTGGGCATCTTGCTCTTTCATTAGCCCCTGCAAGGTCACTTCCGGATGGCCTTCCATATATTTCCTCACAATGTTCCATCCAATCCATCGACCGATGCGGCCTGGGCACTCCTCTCCTATTTCGGATATTTTTGGGCTTTCACCCAAATATTTCTCTATGGTTTGAGGCTTGGTTTCAAAAAGCAATTTCTTCTCAATGAAATGTCCCCAGATGATATTTTCATTTTCCGTGATGGCCTTCATTTGTTTCGTAGTATACATGGCAATCATGGAATCCGGTAGACATGGCATCGTCCTTTCCACAAAATAGTAGGCCTTTCCATAATATACCATATTGGCCAACATGGTTTCATCTTTAGTATTTACGACATTAAATTTATTGGACATCGCCAATCCAATCAATGGCGTGATGTATTCCTTCTCATATCTTTCCAAAAAATATTTGAAAAATGGAGGACGGTATTTTGCTTGTTTTCCTAAAAAATAATCTATACTAATGATTATGGCACTGTCGCTTACTAATAGATCTTTGTCGAATTGAAAACCGGTGACTGTCGAGCTAACCTGCGGAATAAAAGATTTAGGGTAATAGTGTTTTATATATGAGAATAGGTTTCCAAGTTCTACCTTGAGCTGGTCAAGATCACCGAATTTATTTTTCGTCTCCTTATAAAAATCCTTTAGGTTGGGATTGGTATAAAATTGATAAAACTGGGTTAGAAACTTATCGTCGTTTATATCTGGAGTTTGAAGGAACTGTTGGGTGTAAACCTTATGCTCCTGTAAGAATGCCCGAGCATCTTCTTTAGATTTGAATGAAAACAATTTGTCTTCAAGTCTATTTATATCAACAGTGATGGGGCTTATATCCTTTACCTCATGCCTACAATTGTCTTTGCAGGAGAGAAAAATTAGCACGATGAATGCGGTTAATAGGATTTTTTGCATAACCACAATTTTACGATGTTTTGGAAGATAATTCGACAATTATTATATATTTACAAAGACTTTTTACTCAAATTAAACTATGAAATGAGCATGAGTAAAGCTCCCGAAAGAGAACGACTATCCTGCCAATTTCACGTTACCACTAAAAACTAAATAACCCATGAAAAAGATTGCTTTATTATTTTCCTTTATGCTAATTTTTGGTGCTGCTTCTTTTGCGCAGTTAAAAATTGGATTAAATTTTTCTCCTGCACTTGCATTCAATAGACTTCAACTGACTGAAGAAGCAACAAACACTTCCATTAGTACTAATGGCGTTTCATTGAAATTTATAGCAGGCCCAGAACTTAGCTTTTATATAGGTGATAACTATGCTTTCACGACCGGGATATGGTACGTGGCTAAAAGAGCAGGATTGAATTACACCTTGCCTGATCCAGCTACACCGGGCACAAATTTAACATTTGACAATACATACAACCTTCAGTATGTACAACTACCGGCTACTTTCAAGTTATTCACAAACGAAATCGCAACAGACATGAAGCTTTACTTTCAAGTTGGGGGAGCCGTAGATATTAAGGTAGGAGAAAAACTAAAAGGCTCTAACGTGAAAGCTACTAATGCGGTGTTTAAACCTATAGATGCCTCATTAATAGTAGGCTCGGGGGTGGAACTCCAAATGGGTGAAAACACCTATTTCCTAGTAGGCCTTAGATATACAAGAGGATTAATAAACATCCTGAAAGACACTTATCCATATAAAAATGTAAATCTAAAAGCTGACTTAGTTTCTATAGACTTAGGTATCAGGTTTTAGTTATGAATTTTCCATAAATGAAAAGAGCTCCTAAGGGAGCTCTTTTCATTTATACAGTTTCAGGAATTTGAATCTTCGCAGGAAGTATTTTTTCGGGAATTAGTTCGATATCTTCTCCGGTAGAATTACGGAATTTATACTCTGTTATTCCTAGAGATGTATCTTTTTCTATTTTCACCCATTTTTTGTATTTCATATACCATTTTATTCGCCTTGAAGGGAAGCCCTGGGTGAAATATGCAAATAGGTATGGGTGTACAATCAGGTTAACGCTTTTCTCATTCTGCTTTACAAGCAGAAATTCAAGGCTAGTCTCAATAAGGTCTGAAACAAGGATACTGGCTGTGATCTTTCCTGTTCCATTGCAAGACGGGCAATTTTCTTGGGTAATAATGTTTACCTCAGGCCTCACTCTTTGGCGCGTGATTTGCATAAGGCCGAATTTTGATAAAGGAAGGATCACATATTTAGACCGCTCGTCCTTCATCTCATCCTTCATTTTCTCATAAACAAGGCGTCTATTTTCAGCCTTCTTCATGTCAATAAAATCTATCACGATAATCCCACCCATATCGCGAAGTCGCAATTGCCTTGCTACTTCCCTCACTGCTTCCATATTTACATTGAAGGCAGTTCTTTCTTGATCGGTTTCAGTGTTGGATTTATTACCACTGTTTACGTCCACTACATGGAGTGCCTCAGTATGTTCTATGATTAGATAACCGCCTCCAGGAAGAGATACAGATTTACCAAATAAGGATTTAAGCTGTTTTTCAATACCAGCAACTTCAAATAGTTTGTTTTTGCCATTGTGAAGCTTTACAATCTTTTCTTTGTCCGGTGCAATCGTCTTGATATAGCTCTTCAGCTCCTCATAGGTTGCAGGGTCATCGATAGTGATGCTATCAAACGACTCATTGAGCATATCTCTAAGTATAGAGGATGCTCTGCCTATCTCGCCAATAATTTTGTCCTTAGGTTTTGCTGTTTTTAATAAATTAAAACCATCGTCCCAACTTTTAACAAGATTCTTGAGGTCTCTATCTAGTTCTGCAACATCTTTACCTTCTGCAACCGTTCGAATAATAATACCAAAGTTTTCTGGCTTGATCGAAGTAAGTAACCTCACAAGTCTCGTCCTTTCTTCTTTATCAACTATTTTCTTGGAGACACTAATGACACTGGAAAAAGGAACAAGTACAATATACCTGCCCGCTAATGAGATTTCGCAAGAAAGCCGTGGACCTTTTGTAGAAATAGGTTCCTTTACAATCTGTACCAGTATGAACTGATTCTTCGTTAATACGTTTGCGATTTTGCCATCCTTCTCAATCTCGGGTTCAAGTTTGAACTTAGCTAATTTGGAAGTGGCTTTAGGATTTGTCTGAGCTAGTTTAACGTACTTATTTAAGGACCGGATCTGAGGGCCTAAATCAAGGTAATGGAGAAATGCATCTTTCTCATACCCTAAATCAATAAAAGCAGCATTCAAGCCTGGCACGACTTTCTTCACCATGCCAAGATAAATATCTCCTACCGTAAAGGTTTCACCAATATCTTCATAGTGGCATTCGACAAGCCGCCTATCTTTCAAAAGGGCTATACGATTACCTTTTTGAGTAGCATTGATTATTAATTCGTTACTCAATCTGATTAAGGTTTGGGTTGAAAATAAACATAATAGCTAAAGTAAAACAAATGTTTTGACTTTAGCTTAAAAAAACAAAAACGGGCGTTAGCCTATTTTTTCTTATGTCTATTTTTTCTAAGGCGTTTTTTCCTTTTGTGAGTAGCTATCTTATGTCTTTTTCTTTTTTTACCGCAAGGCATGATTTTATAATTTATGTACTGTGAATTGAATTAATTTGCTTCCTTTAAATAAGTATCAATCGTCGACTGAAATGCTGGATCACTGTTGAGTGTTTTAGCTACTTCAAAAGACTTTCGTGCCTTATTTTTATTTCCTGAGCTCAAATAACTTAGTCCTAAGTAAAAATGAGCATTTGGATTGCCGGGATTTAAAGTAATAAGTTCTTTAAACCTGTCTATAGCTTTACTATATTGTCCGGATTGAATGGATAAAACTCCTAGATTGTAAATGGCTGATTCATTTTTTGGATCTTCCTTTATTACTTCTCGAAGTAATGTAACTCCTTCCATTGTCGACTCACTACCAATGTAAGTGAGCGCAACTTTCGTCTTCACGTCAAGGTTTTTCGGTGACTTAGCTAAAACCTTGTTATAAAAACCTCGAGCTTTCTCTGTATATCCCGCTTTCGACTCATCTGGTGAAATGCTATATGCATCATAGTAGGCATCCCCAGCTTTAATTAATCGGTCTTCGGTTGGACTAAGATTAGCAGCTTCCTCAAAATACTTCGCAGAACTATCATAGCTATGTAATTTGCGGTAATATTTTGCTAAAGAGTCTGCAAAGGTAATCTTTTTTTCTTTTTCTGAAAAGGATAAAAATTTATTTGTAAGATTACTTAGATTATTTCTATCACTGTCGGTAATATTCGTTC
>DASVUU010000541.1:0-6066 GCA_036386935.1 Cytophagaceae bacterium
GTCCTAGGCAAAGTTAATACTTCCACATCATATGTCCCTACCAAATATTTTTCTTTGGTTGCAGCATGTTGAACATTCAAAGTTGCAGGCTGTCCGTCTAATCTTATCAATGCTGACAGATTTTTATAATCTTTGTAGTTGTCTTTGATATGAAGGCTTCCCTGGGGACTTTTAATTGAAATGATATTCTCTTCACCACCCTTCAATACGACACCCTTTTTTTGAACTCTTGGGATAGTATTTACGATGATGTCGTAGGTTAGAATAGCGTCAACCTTCAGATTATCCGTCTTTCCTTTATCGTCAAGGTAATGAACGAAATCATACTCTACATCATTAGTAGCAGTATTTACAAAAGTCATATTCACGTTTGTTTCGGTAGGTTTATTATTGATATCAAGAAGATTGACCTTCACAGTGGTTTCCTTCAAGGTTTGAGTAAGTATCTTTTGAAATACATTTTTAAAAGTTTTGATATCACTTGCATCAAAATATTGGCCCATGCAGCTGAAAGCCTTTTCAAAGTCTTCGTTGGCTCCAACCCCTATGATAAATGGTTTCAGAAATATTCGTTTTTTTTGTAAGGCTAGAGAAAGGGCGCAAGGATCGCCACCGCAGGCCTCAATGCCGTCTGTAAGGAGTATGATTACATTTCTGCTATTCTTATCAACAGGAAAGTCATTGCCACATTGTTCGAGAGAGTAGGAGATAAGTGTGGTGCCTTTAGGCTGTACAGTTTTTATCTTGCTTTTTATGACATCATGGTTACCTGCTTTAAAAGGAACCTCTAATTTAGTGTCTTTGCAGTTGTTATATTTCTTATCCCATTCATGACCATAAACACGAAGGGCCAATTCGAGATTCTTATGGGTTTTCAGGGAATCTACAATTTTTGACAACACCTCCTTGGCAACGTTCATTCGAGTGTTGCCTTCCCAACTTTCCGTCATACTTCCAGAGGCATCAAGAATAAAAAGTATTCTAGTGGTTTTGGGCGGTTCAACTTTTTTCTGTGCCAAGCCCAAAAAAGGACTCGAGAAAAATAATATAAAAAGAAGGGATCTAATGTCTTTCAAAATTCTTATTAGGTCGACTAAATTAATTATTTTTTAGTTCAATTCCCCAATATTTGCCAAGCCAGCAATTTTTATTTAAAAATATTTTACGAAAAATTATACCCAAGATCAATTTTATACGTAGACTCATGTATTAAAATACTTAATTAATCAGTTATTAATGCTAAAAATGATCAATATTGGCAATCAAATTACCTCTACAGAAAATGCGTAAATCGATGTTAAATGGTCATTTTAAATATATTTTAACTTTTTTTGTAAAAGAATTTGACTAAAATAAATTATTTATTACATTTGATACATAATAGACATAATTATATAAATAATCACATAAAACATATATAAACATGACAACTGTAGAATTCAACAACCTTATATATAGCGCTTCTAAATCATTAAAATATCCTGCATTAAAGTTTACCCACAACTCTGAGGATGCTAATGATCTCATTCAGGAAACATTATTAAAAGCGATAAAGAACAAGAATAAATTCAAGCAAGGAACAAATATCAAAGCTTGGTTATACATCATTATGAAAAACACTTTTATTAGTGGATACCATAAGACCTCTAAAAGAAACAGCATAGTTGATCCTATTGATGATGAATATGCACTTACTGGCCCAACTACCATTTCCTACAATGATGGTGCTTCTAAAGTCAATTTAGATGAGATCAATAAGGCCATTAATAAACTAGACAAAGTCTTCAAAGAACCATTTATGATGCACTTCTCAGGATTTAAATATGAGGAAATCGCTGAAAAACTAAATATCCCTATGGGAACAGTTAAAAATAGAATTCACGTTGCAAGAAAGACCTTAATGCAAGACTTGAAAGATTTTAAAATTTAAATAAACGACTTAAAAAACTAAATATATAGCTTATGAAAAAGAGCAACTTAGTATCAGCCTGGAGGAAATTTACAAGGTCCCTAAAAAAGGTTTCTAAAACAGACAACAATGTTGACTGGTCTAAAGAAGAAATAATCTTATCAAGATTGGAGACTAAATTGGGTAAATCAAAAGAAGAAATCAATCATTTGATCAGTAAGGACCTGATGTCGCTTTTGACAAAAGTACCTTTCTCCAAGTAGAAAGACTTAACTGCAAAAAAAAATCACCACTAGTGGTGATTTTTTTTTGTCCATGCTAAAGATAATTGGTTGTTAATAATCTCCCAATGTCTCCTCTAGTTGAGCTAAACCTTGTGCTAATTGAGCATCGTTTGGTGCGACCCCGTGCCATTTGTGTGATCCCATCATAAAGTCAACACCATATCCCATATCAGTCTTCATTAAAATCATAATAGGGAACCCTTGTCCAGTCAGGCTTTTCGCTTCAATAAAGGTATTGTAAAGAGATTGCATGTTATTTCCATTAGTTTCCAGGACCTTCCAGCCAAAAGCCTCATATTTTCCTTTTAGGTTTTTCAATGAAAGTACCTGATCCACAGGGCCGTCTATCTGTTGACCATTATAGTCGATGGTAGCTATCAGATTGTCCACTTTATTGTGAGCGGCATACATCGCAGCTTCCCAAACTTGGCCCTCTTGTTGCTCGCCATCACCCATTAAGCAATAAACCAAATTATCCTCTTTGTGAAGTTTCTTAGTCAGCGCTGCTCCAATAGCAACCGACAATCCTTGACCTAAAGACCCTGAAGCGACTCTGATACCAGGAAGATGTTCTTCGGTAGCCGGATGACCTTGTAATCTTGAATTAAGTTTTCTAAACGTAGCTAATTCCTTTACATCAAAATATCCGGATCTAGCAAGCACGCTGTACCAAACAGGGGAAATATGTCCATTTGATAAAAAGAAAAGGTCTTCATTATTTCCATCCATATTGAATGAGTTGTTGTGCTTCATTATCTTAAAATATAATAATACAAGATAATCTGTGCATCCCAACGATCCTCCTGGGTGCCCGGAGTTGCAGCAATGTACCATCCGTAAGATGTCTCTCCTTACTTGTGAAGCAATCTTATTTAATTCGTCAAAATTTACTTGATCAGGCATGTCTGTTTATAATATAATTATTTTAAAATTTGAGCAGTGTGGTCATCAGTTTTGATCTTCTCAATGATTTCAGATATTAATCCCTGTTCATCAATCACAAAAGTGGTTCTGTTGGTCCCCATATATTTTCTACCATACATGGATTTCTCTTTCCAAACGCCGTAGCTTTCATTGATGGCTTTATCAGGATCCGCAACTAATGGAAAAGGTAAGCTGAATTTTTCAGCAAACTTTTTGTGCGACTTCTCATCATCGCCACTTACTCCTAATACTACATAGTTATTTTTTAGAAGAGATTGGTAGTTATCTCTCAGATTGCAAGCTTGGGCAGTGCAACCTGGGGTATCGTCTTTAGGGTAGAAATACAAGACAATCTTTTTGCCTTTGTAAGAAGATAATTTAATTGATTTGCCATCTTGGTCCTTGGCCTCGAACTCTGGAGCTTTATCCCCAACTTGTAAACTCATATTAATTTTAAATTAAACGTGTTGGTGTTTCCGGCCTTATCTTTAACTTCTAATAAAAATTGACCGCTCATCCTCTGAGTTTTATCCTGTAACTCTGACCAGATTAATCTTCTCTTGTGGTCATAATTCATCAAAACCCATTTTCCATTCAAAGTGGCTCGGAAGGAGGAAATTCCTGAACTTTTGTCAAAGATATTAAATCTTACAATATTTCCTTTAGAGCTGATCAATTTCACTACTGGTTTTTCAACATCCGTCCCGTAGCCAAACTTGCCTAAGTTTTTGGAAGTAAACTTTAGAAGTTCGCCTTCCCAAACTCCACCTTCACAACTACCAGATCCATTATTTCTCATAGAATATCCATGAGTTCTAGCCTTATCAGCCACTGGTTTTTGGGGATTTAGTGAAACTTCTACAGGAGTAAAAAGAGGAGTTGTAGGGTCATTGACCTGAAAAATTTCACGACCATTTGCTGCTGTTTCATACCGGAGCTGTAGGTAAAGTGTATCAAATAAGGTTTCGGAAGAAAACCTCACGTTTAGCTTACTGGATTTAAAGATATGTTCTCGCCCAGGGGTAACTACCCCTGAAAAGCTAAACTTCTTCTTAATTCCGGCGATGTCGACCGAATCAGGCAGTCCTTTCCTCAGATCATATAGAAAAGTAGTAAGTCCATTTTTCTCATAAGCGGGTTGCAACACTACGGTTTGTTTCTTTAAATATAAAGTGCCAGGGATCTTAGGGAAAGACTTGGCTGTGATCTTCAATATGTTTTCAAAAAACTCTGCCTGGAGTGGCACTGCTCTTTCCTTTAAAGTGGATGCCACGGGCTTGTAATTTGACTTTTCTCCTTCTATATAAAATTTTAACGTGGTTGCATTGTTGTAAGCATCGTAAATATTTATCTGAACCTCATGCTTTAAGGAATCATTTATCACGATTTTGCCACTTTGCCCGGATCGCTTATAGGTGCTTAATCTATTGCCGTCTGAAATATAGCATTTCTCAAACCGTCGCCCTGTTTTTGTAAAGACTTGGTAGTTGATGTGGGCGTTAATAAACCTGTTCTCATCAAAGCCGAATGATTTTATGTTATGATAGAATATTTCCTTATCGTCGAATTTCATTTCTATGCAAGTGATGCCGTAGGAATTATAAGTTCCGTTCATTTTATCAAATGCCCTTAATTCAATGCCTATCGTTCCCTTCGCGGCTATTTTTGTAGGAATTTGGTATTGATTTCCTACTTTAATGGGCTTTACTTCATAGCGTCCAAATTCACCGTTTACCCGAGAATCCACGTTGAAAGTAGTAAAGCATATTTTATCGAAAATGGGAGCTAAGTTGTCTTTGATTTCTGGAAAGCCAAAAAGAAGAGGATTGTAAAGTACATCTTTTTGATCCCGTATTTCGAAATGTAGATGAGGGCCGCCCGAACCACCCGTATTTCCTCCCAGTCCGATGATGTCGCCTTTTTTTATTGGGAACTGGTTTACGTCAGGATTAATCTCTATTTCAAAACTTTCCTTCTCATATTGCTTTGCAATGGTGTGATTCCAAAGCACCTCATTAAATTTATCTAAATGAGCATACAGAGTCACTAAGCCATTTGGGTGGGTAATATGAATCATGTTCCCATAGCCAAAAGAAGAAACCCTTAATTTGGAGATGTACCCGTCAGCGGCCGCTCGAATGGGAAGTCCCGTTCTTGCTTCAGTTTTTACATCAATACCTCCATGAAAATGATTGGGCCTGAGCTCGCCCATACTGCCCGATAAAAAGTTGGTTTGATTCGGTTTTACTGGAAACGCGAAATAGCCTTTTTGTATCTTGTCCTGTCCGTTAGATAAGTTGGGCAAAAGGTAAAGGCCGAATAAGAATAAAAGTAGCTTGGTTGTATTTCTATTTGACGTCAAAGTCCAGCATCTTCCTGCCATCAATATATCCTTCAAGTTTATCGCCAATC
Organism: Cytophagaceae bacterium; assembly: GCA_036386935.1. Taxonomy (GTDB): domain Bacteria; phylum Bacteroidota; class Bacteroidia; order Cytophagales; family Cytophagaceae; genus DASVUU01. The sequence continues at coordinate 5,530 of DASVUU010000541.1, forward strand.
TGCACGGGGCCAACGCCAGCAGGCGTTCCCGTAAAAATAATATCACCATTCTTCAGTGTAATGTATTTAGAAATAAAAGAAATTATTTGTGAAAAACTATTTATCATGTTGCCTGAAAATCCTTTCTGCTTCTCAACGCCATTGACGGACAATGAAAAGTTAATCGCATTAAGATCGGTAAACTCATTGGCCATTATAAATTCTGATACCGGCGCAGAACCGTTGAATCCTTTAGCCAAAGTCCAAGGCAGCCCCTTGGATTTTAAATTATCTTGAATGTCCCTGGCAGTAAAGTCTATGCCTAACCCGATTCTATCAAAATATTTGGAAGCAAAATTTTCCTTTATATTTTTCCCCTCCTTATTTATCCTAATTACTAACTCTACTTCATAGTGGATGTTTTGACTGAAAGAAGGATAGTAAAAAGGAGCATTGTTTTTCAGAAGAGCAGTATCGGGTTTTAGAAATATAACGGGATCTATAGGAACTTCATTTTGAAGTTCTTTAATGTGATCTGCATAATTTCGGCCTATAGCA
>DASVUU010000542.1:0-2115 GCA_036386935.1 Cytophagaceae bacterium
ATTTTTATATAATGTGTAAGAAATTATCTTATTAAAAGCTGTTTGTTATATGTTTTAATTTTAAAAAAGAGCTGCAAAGTAATGACTTTATGGACTAAAAACAAAATAGGCGAGATTGAAACTCCGCTTATACTTGGCTTAGCTTCTTTTTCTTTTCCTTTTGCCAGTCGCTGAAAGATTTCTTTTAACCGGGTCCTTCTCTGCTACACCCCCTTTTTCTCCTGCACCTTTTTTATTTTTGTTGTATTGAAATATCCCCATTATAATTATGACGAGCATAAATATCCAGTAGCTATTTAAAAATCCATGCAAATAGGTTTGGTGTACACCTATTATTAGCAAGGCAAACGTAACGGCAAAATACAAGGTTTGGGTAGAATTCATGGTTGGTCCAAGGAGAATATTCCTGTAGGCTTTAGTATTTTATAATTGTTAAAATCCTCTTTGGACTTCAATCCCTGTCCTGTCAGAACTTCTTCGGGCGTTTCAATCCTCACGAACTTGTCTGTATAAATATCTTTGGTAATGGGATCCCAATGGAGTTCTTCTGTATTCAGTTTCTTTTTTTCGAGCAAATTTTGTATCACCACATCCTGAGTCACAGTGTAGATACCCGTCTGCTTGTTATACCTTCCTTTTTTAGAAGTAAGAATTGAACTCTTTTCATGGTTCGCTTCATAAAATTCTATCTTAACGCCCTTTGGAAAATAGCGATTCCCGTTCTCATACTCCACTTGTAACGGCGCGTTGAGCAATATTTTCGGATGTGCAGAATCGGTCATAAAGACCTCTATATTTTTTACCTGAAGCGTAGGACCAGAGTAAGGAACAAACTTTTTAGCCTCAGGGTCATCTTTGATACACGAGCAGATGCCTGAAGAAATTGAAAAAAGTAATAAATAAGTTTTGATTCCCATTAATCCAGTAGTCAAATCTTATTAGTCAATTCTTCTCTTTTGAAACCATCGGTCATTGATCAGGATTCCAGCATAAAACTTGATATAGTTTTCCTTTACCAATCCATTTGCAGCAGTACCTCTTTGACCGGCAATCAATGCAAGATTAATTTTAGTTAGGGGTTTGGATTTGAACCTTGCGTCTTTTCTTCCAAAAGGCAAAGTGGTACCTAGTGTAAAATTTACGTCGCTTATCTGTTCACCTCTGAGGGAGTAGGGCAGCTTTGAGTAAGCAAATCCTGCCCTTAATTCTTTACGCTTTATATTTTCCTCATTTCCTAATTTATATTCTCCTCCTACATTTACAGTATAGCTGTTAACGTATCGAGTCGTTGCATCACCGCCACTGTATCCTGACCATGGAGAATAAGTAAAGTCTATCTCCGCGGCCCATTTGCTTGGGTCATCAAGGCTGATACCGAAGCTATAGGAATTAGGAAGTTTAATACTTGAGTAGGTTGCCGGCAAGTCGTATTTCCAATAAATAGGCGGCAACAGCGTATCGATGTACACAGCGTCATTAGCGGTCTTGGAGATATACTTCAGTTGCTCTATAGCTCTTAGATTTGTGAAACTAGCTGCTGCACCGATGCTTAAAAACAATCCATGCCCTGTTTCCGATGTGTCTTTTATTAATGCCTTTCTATATTGTATCCCGGGTCTTATTTCAAAACCAGAATAGCTGGTGTTTAGATTCTGACCCGTTTGGCTTAAAAAGTCCGCAACGGCCGGAATATAGGGCTGAGTCAACGATTCTCTATTTATCTTTCCAAACAAATATCCTACATGCAAACCCACGGAGAGTGAGTTGGAAATATCTAACCCGTTTGCTAAATAAACTTGCGAGATTCCGCCGTAGTTATTTTCATTATAGTTGGTAATGCCACTTCCAATGGTAGATTGGGACGAGTAGTTGTTCTTTACGTTCGTATATGGCCTGAGACCAACACTAGTACTCCAACGCTTAGATATCGGAAACAAAAATGCGAAATAGCTAAAATTACCGCCGCCAGACTTACTATTGAGTTCGTTGCTGTTAAGGCTGCGAAATTGTGCCGTTAACGCAGTCTCGAAAATCATATATTTTATGGTCGAGTCAAGAGATCCTTGTCTTTTGTTTGTTATCAGAGCGGGGTTCAAAATATTGATGTACTCAGGG
>DASVUU010000543.1:0-4705 GCA_036386935.1 Cytophagaceae bacterium
CGACATATCGGCAACTATACGAAAGACTAAAGAACAATTTGTACACAGTGAAACATTTTTCATCGCCCCCCTCTCCTATTATTAAACGTTAGATTAAAATGATTGAAAGTAGAGAAACAATAAAGAACAGAATGCTGAAAACAGCAGCTCGCGTATGGGGCTTGCCGGGCATCGAAGATGAAACCTCTTTCGACCCTTTAGTTGAGATGCTCATAAAAGCTTGTTCTGCGGAAATTGAAAGGATATCCAGTGAAGTTCACATTTCACAGGCAAGACTGCTTCAAAGGCTGGCGCAAATACTTACGCCAGATACTGAAACGGGTGCAGTACCAGCGCACACAATATTATCAGCCACACCGACAGAACCACAAGCGACGCTCAATCAGGAACAGAAGTTCGCTCTTTTTAGAAAAATAAATGCGTCAGATACTGTTAATAAGGATATTTACTTTAACCCTACAAGCCACTTCAAATTATTTTCCGGAGAAGTAAAATATTTGGTCGTAAAAGATTCGGCATATCAGATTACAGACAACCGTTATAAGGAGATAATTGCAAATTTCCCTATAAATAAAAGCCTTAATAGTTCGACCCTTTTCGTGGGACTAGATTTGGATAAAGAAATAAAGCATGCGCAAGATCTAACCATCTATTTTGATATTAAAAACGAAAGTAAAAAAGACCTCTTTTATCATTATTTACAACTAAGTAAATGGAAGGTCAACGAAAGGCATATAGATACGCACCCTGGGTATGGCTCCGGGATATCAAAAGAAACTATAGATATCGATTCGATTCTTTACAAAAATTTTAGACTTTCAGATAATACCTCAAAAAAAATTAATGATTTTTATGAGAGGAGATTCATGAATATCAAAAGCCTTGATTTGTCTCCGTCTAATTATTCAAGGTATCCCAAGGCATTTGAGAATACATTAGAGCCGAGGGTACTTGAAAAATTTACCACAGAATTGCTTTGGATACAAATAGACTTCCCCGAAATTATTACAGGAGAGTTACTGAAAGATGTGACGTGTAGCCTAAACTGCTTTCCCGCCTTTAACAGGCGGCTTAATCATCTGACCTACAGAATGGAGCCTACTTTGAACATCATCCCATTGAAGAGTGATGAGTATTTCTTTGATGTAAAATCGGTCACTGATACGGAGGGGGTGCAACATCATATCAAAAACACCGACGGAAAGTTTGATATTAACGAGGGCGACATACTTTTAAGAACAAGCGGTGTAGGAAGATTTGACGCGCGGGAAGCTTCCGAGCTGCTTCAACATCTTGCGGAGGCGATGAGGGACGAAAGCGCATCTTTCTCTATTTTTGGTGGACCCTCGATTTCCAATAGTATTACTGATTTGAATAAGGCAATTTCAAACCTTCAAGATAGAATTGCTAAAGGTGCTTTAAATGAATCCATATCCTACCTGGTAGTTAAAAACAATTTGATAAGTAAAAACCTATTTATAGACTTTTGGTCTACGAATGGGACGGCAGCCAATAACATAAAGCCGGGAACCCTTTTGGAATCTACGAATGAAGTGAGTTTAAAAAATAAAGTGGGTACTGTAATGACAGTAACTGTCGGAGGAAAGGACAGGCTTTCGGATGAGGAAAAGTTGACCGCTTTTAAGAAACATTTTATTTCGAGAGATAAAATTGTAACGATTGAAGACATCAAAGCATATTGCACCGATTTCTTTGGAAGTAGGATATCAAAGCTAGAAATTAAGAAAGGCTTCGACCATGACATATCAAGGAGTTCTGGCTTGAGAAGAGTGCTAAACATTCATATAAAACGTAATACAGAATTCTTTACCAGCGACGAAGAATGGGATTATTTATTCGAGACTATTAGCATGAAGCTTAATAAGTCGTCCTCTAACCTTTCAAAGTTTAGGGTTATTTTAGAAAATGAAGTTCCATGAAAATAACGTCGGCTTTCCTGGTCTTTGCGCAGGGAAATTCTAAAAAGTAAAATAGAATTCAGATTTAATGGTATAAAAAGGTAAATTGGACTTATTCTAAATACTCTTTTTTATTAATTTTACTTGCAATAGGATTTTTATAATTATCAACGAATACGGTGAATCTCGACAAATCAATCATTATTACTTTTATACTCGTTTCGTTGCTGGCACTTGGAACAACAGCATACAAGCTTTCAAGTAACCCAAATGATTGTTCGAAAACTGATTTTAGTGTGATTTCCAATGACTTCATGGCAGGTAAGCTTGTAAGTTTTGCCGATAACACGCCAAAAGCCAAAAGTTGGGCTTGGGATTTTGGAGATCAAACCCAATCATCGTCGGAAAAAATGCCGATCCATATTTATCAAAAGGCCGGTAATTATTTGGTAAAGTTAATTGTAAACGAAAATTGCGAGGTCTCGCGGACTGTAATAATTAAAGAGAAATATATTGCCATTGATTCGACTTATTATCCTGAGTTTGACGTGCCACTTACAGCAACTGTAGGGGTTCCGGTGAGATTTTTTGACAATACAAGAAACGCTAAATCGTGGCAATGGTCTTTTGGGGAATCGGCCGTTACTTCAAGTGAAAAGTCTCCTGTGTATGCATTCCAGTCCCCTGGAAAAAAAACGATCACATTGGTCGTAAATGGTAGAAGAGACTTTGCAAGCGTGAAACGAATCACTGTTTTACCTAAGCAAATAGAAAAATTAAAAATAGAACCAAAGGCACCTGTAATTGTAAAAGCCCCACCTAAGCCCGCTGCACCCAAGCCCGCAGCACCAAAGGTTGAAGCACCAAAAGCAGAAGCGCCGAAAAAAGAAGAAAAGCCAGTGGAGTCAGCTCCTATAGTAAATCGAGCTAATACAAAGGCACCGGACATTGAAAAAGAGGTGCTGATAAAACTATTGGAGGATATAGCAAAAGGTAGAGTAAAAATAAACCAGCTTGACCCCTATACCTGCGGTAATTTGGATATAAAAATTGGAATAAACGAGGAAAAATCAACCTTGAGGAAATTCTTTGCCGAAAGGAAAAAAATATCAATAAGCAATGTTGATATGGTAAAATCAGAAAATAATTGTATCACTTTTCTGAAGATCAGATATAAAAATACCCTATTATAATATGGCAAAAAATTCTGCTTATCATCCTGTAAATTGGATGGATGGAATGAAAATAAACAAAAATCATTTCGTCGATGAGGAAAATGCGTTTACATACCAGGTTAGCGAGAGTATAAAAGCCAGGATTACTGACCAGAACTATGGCTTGCTTCCCTCCGGTGGTGATAAAAGTAATTTGAATATCGGAGTCGAACTGGAAAATAACAGTTCCATCTCCATTAAAATAAAATCCTGTAAGGCCATTACATTTGGAGGTTATTTCATCAACATAAATGAAGCCGACAATAATGCGATTGCTGCTTCATTGAACTTTGCGAGCGCTGGTAATGACAATGATTCTATTCATTATATTGTCGTTTCCGCAAATCCCTACAAAAGAATTCCAACTGGAGAAGTTGACCCAGAAGAAGAACCGTTACGATATCCATACACCACCTCAGAATATAAGATACACCTGGTTCCTTTTGACGAGATCGGACCGCAGCCATTGTCTAACCACTTAATTTTAGGCAAAATAAACGTTCAAAATGGCCAGCCGAGACTTGTAGAGGATTATATACCTGCAACCACCTCTCTTTCAAGTTATGATGCATTAGTGGAAGTACATTCGACTATGAACGCTGTGCTTGGAAAACTGGAACTGAATACCATAGGCATTATACAGAAGGTTGTTCAGAAAGAGCAACAGCACAAACTTGCTCTCATGGTCAAGTATATTTCTGAGAATATACTAGGGTACTTAAACGGCAACTTGTACAGATTTAAAAAGATATTATTAAATCAAGCACCTATTGAGCTCGTAGATTCCATCTCAATTTTGGCCAAAACATTCAAAAACACGATTGACACTAGACAAGGGTGTGGAAAAGAAGAACTGGTCAACTATTTCGCTGAATGGTGTGACCTTAACCAAGGCAAGTTTGAGACATTAATGTCAGATGTGATAGGCTTAGAATATAATCATATAGATATAAGAACCAGCCTTGATAAATGCTTAAAATTTCTAAAAGAAATAGACACGCTTTTTCAAAAGCTGAATGAGCTAGACTACATAGGGCGGAAATCAGATCAGGGAATGATTGTGAAAGAAGAGGTGCGTATTGAGCAGCATAAGAAAACAAAAAACTTTTTTGGAATTTAAGAAATAACGATTGATGGAGCCACTTAATAAATCAGAAAGGGTAAAGACCTTTTTCATATTTTTAGTTTTCTTTTTACTGACCGTTGGTCTTATCCTTGTTGCCGCCTTTATCGATGTCAAGGTACCAGCTAAAGAGATAGAGGTATTAAAGGCTGAAAACAGCAAGCTTAGCCGAGAATTAGAATTTCAGAAGCGGTTTTCGAAAAAAATATATGAGGTAAAGTCATTATTAGATACTATAAACCAAGCCAATAGTAATGCACTTTATTTGGAGCAAGTTGCAAGTAGCAAGCTAGCAGCTATGAAAGAATCCATTCCACCAGCAGACTCTCTTAGGGAAAAAGCCATGTATGACTACGTGATACAGATACTCCTCTCGCTGCAAGAAAATAAAAGAAACTTGAGAGATAGTAGGGAATCAAAAACGCTGGTTTCAGAATATCGTCAGGATA
>DASVUU010000544.1:0-5068 GCA_036386935.1 Cytophagaceae bacterium
GATTAATGGACCTGCACAATTTCTAACTTTGCTAGCCAATTCTTTATCTGGGATTATAAATATTCCGCCTATTGACCCAAAAGCTTTAGCCATCCCTGTAGCTAAAATCATTTTTGGATGTAAGCCAACCTTGTCCATTACATAGCCAGTACCATTACGTCCAAAGACTGTCATGCCATGCGCATCGTCAATATACAAGTGAAGCTTGGGATGACGGTTAGCTAGATCAATCAATTCTGCTAATGGAGCTACATCTCCATACATAGAGTAGACGCCATCGCACATATACCAAATTTTATGGTGTTTTTTCGAAAGCTCTTTTACCTTGGTTTCGAGTTGGGCCATATTGTTATGCCTGACAATGTCGAGTAGAATGCCATTGCATCGAAGTTTTCCAGCTGCGTCTTGAACACTGCTGTGAACTTGTTGATCCATAATAATGGCATCGCCCTCTTCTACCAATACAGGCATGACACCATGGTGACCTAGGGATAGAGAAGTAGCAAGCACTATGGGTGCCTCGTACATTTTCTCTACTAAGTCTTCTAGTTCCTTATAATAATTGTTGGAGGCGTAAGCTCTGGAGGAGGGGTAGGTAATTCCAAATCGCTGGATGCCCTCTATAGCTGCATTCTTTAGACGATCATCAATCTCAAGGCCGAGATAGCTGTAAGATCCAAAATTTATTAGGGGTTGTCCGTTGATGGTAATAGTGCGTCCATCGTAGCACTGGTCTTCGGTAAGAAGCTGGCTAATTCCTTTTGCTTTAGCTGCTTCAACGATTTCATTAATTAAATTGATTTTTTTTTCATAATATTAAGTTTTTGATATAAAATACACATTTTATACACTTTACCCTACGAATAAACAGACTGAAGCGTTGTAATGATAGAAAACTTAGTCGTAAGTGAATTTGCAGAGACTTGGTTGGAGGATGGGCTAGTCATTCAAGTTCTTAATCAAAGATTTGCTATTGTAAACTTAGAAATGGCGCTTCAACTAATAAAAGATAGAAAAAGCGCATCGGCCGGTGCCCCAAAACGCCCTGTCTTAGTTGATGTTGGAAACGTCATAGATACTGATAAAGATGCAAAAAGGTATTACAGGGAAGAAGGGCCTTATGTAAATATTAGTGCGATAGCTATTGTGACAGATAATTTCATTGCTCTTGCTGTAGGTTCTATAGTATTCAAATTAAAGAAAAACCCGGTTCCTGTTGAATTCTTTAATGATAGAAATAAAGCAAAAAGATGGCTTAACAAATTTAAGTAACGGTAAGATTTTTAAATAGAAAATTTGAGTAAATGAACTGAAACAACAAAATAGAAAAATAAAATATACTTGATGAGCATTTAGCTCTTTCCGCTACCCTCAAATATCGCCAAAAATATTGTGTTGCTGGGAATGACCTAAAGTTCATGTACGATACGTGCATGGGCTGGTCTTTCAGCAACACTGGGGTTTGGCGACCCTTGAGGGTGCAGAAGATTCAGTTCATGCACTATTTTTATATTCAAACTTTACTTTCAAATTCTTTCATTATAAAGCCTAGGGGCCCACAATCACATAAAAAGAATAACAGCATTTAATCTAATGAATAAATTCAAGTTTTTTAAAGTATTTAGATCTCCGACAAAGCAAATCCTTGAGATGCTTAATAATAATATAATAGGTACGCCTGGTGTTGGAATGCTATATCAACACCTTGGAGTTGACAATAAAATACATCAGATAGAAGACCCTTATTATATTAATTTATTAAGAAATGGTAGTCTAATGGCAAATTGTTGTCTTTGCAAAAGGGAGACCATTAATACAGAAAAAACTCTGACGTCTTTTTACATAAGGTATTTTACATTTAAAGCCACTTTCAGACGCAAGTTTTTCAGTAGGGCTTCAGGAAACAAGAATAGCAGTATTCGCAAGGAAATTACATCAATCCTTGAAGGAGATGGGCTGGATACTAAGCCCGAAGACCATTTTTTTCTATATGCTTATGTTGATCCAAGGAACATACGCTCTGTGGCATTGTGTAACGAGTTTGGATTTGTAACAGTGAGAAAAATGAGCACGATGATTTTTAACAGACTACACCCCGCACTTGATATAAGATGTCAGGCTATCGACATTTCAGAGGTGGATAAAGTCACGAAATTGCTTTATTCATTTTATAAGGAATATACCATGTTTGCGACAGAGAATTTATTTAAGGGTCGCGCCTATTACACAATAAAGAATGAAGCAGGCGACATTCTTGTAGGAGCGGGAGTTAACCTAGACAAATGGAAGATCCATTCACTGCCAGGGCTAACAGGCAAGGTAATCTTAAACGTATTAAGTGCTGTACCAGTGCTGAACAGAATTTTTAACAAAAACTATGAATTCTTGGCCGTCGAAGGAATTTACTTTGCACCAGGCCAGGAAAAGATGCTGGAAGTTCTATTAGAGAGTTTATTAAAAATACATAAGGTAAACTCCGCAATGATCTGGGCCGATAGTCAATCTTCATTATATGAGGGTTTGAAGTCAATAGATCTAGGCATCGTGCAAAAGATCAATAAAGAAGTACAAGCTGACGTGATTTGTAACTTCCGCAATATAGACCTGATGGACAGAAATCTGTTTTTTAATTCTCCCGCCTATATTTCCGCAATCGATCTGACCTAGTATATGAAGGAGACACTTGAAGAAGCACGTAAGCAATTATCTATTCCCTTGGGAGACGCCAGAAGAAAGCTTTTAATTATTCTAAATATAGCCTATGTCATCTTGGTTCCTGTTTTTCTCATATCAGAGCGAATGGCAACAGGAAATTTCGTTCCCGATCCAATTTTGTACTTCGTTTATGTGCCTGCTTTTACTTTAAACTTAATCTCCCTAGTTTATAACGTCAGGATTTTCAGAAAAAGAATTTTTAATAACCATGCGTTTCCTAAGGCTTACCTGGAAGTAAATAAAAGACAGGAAAAGATTGATTTCCTATTTGGATGGTTAAGCATTGTGCCCATACTTGCCATGAGCTTTTGTAATATGATAGGTCTGGGTAATCCATGTGGCGATGCAATACTTACTGATTTTGCACTAGCGCATAACTTAATTATTGGAGTGGTAATGATAGTGGGACGCAAGTCTGCGATAATCTGGTTCTTTATAGTAGTAGGCGTTTTATTTTGGACAGTTTCTAGCAGGGGGTGGAACTATCAATACCATTACCTGACGCCTTCAGAGGTGAAAAAGTATGAGAGAGGACTTATAAAAAATGAAAATTGGGCTATACATAGAGCAGACGAGTTAAAAGCTGCCAGACTCAATCCGCCTAAGATCACACGTTACTTCAATACATGGATTGTTTTCATAATCATATCCTTTATGGGTGCCTATTTTTTTGGTGGAATAACAATAGATATCATAAAGATCATTCCTATAGTAATAAGTAACATTGAATCTGCCATTGAAGGAAGTAAAAAGCTCGATATCGAACTTGAGCATAAGCAAAAGGAACTTGAGCACCAGCAAAAGGAGGTCACTAAGTCTGCTATGCGGATAGTGAGGTATAATGAGATCCTTGAAGATCTAAATTCACAAATCGAAGACCTTGACTATAAGGAAAAGAAAAACCTGATCGGAATTATCAGGAGTATAAGAAGAGCGCTTGATAAAGAAACCGACTGGGAAAACTTTGAAACGAAATTTGATTCAGTGAATGGGGATTTCTTCAAAATTATACAACTGAAGTATCCTAATTTGACTCAGTCAGAATTAAAACACCTGGCATATATTAGAATGAATCTTTCCAGCACCGAAATTTCTAAGTTAATGGAAGTTAAAAAGGAAAGTTTAAGAACATTGAGGCATCGATTGAAAAGAAAAATGAATATAAAGGAAGACATCGATCTTAGAGATTTCACTTTAAATATTGAACTATTTGAATAATTTCTATAAATTTTTTTAGCTGTTCACGGTTTGTACACGGTGTTCCTAAACCAAAATTTGAAAATATCCTTCCTTACGCACATTTTTGGTCAGGGGTTTATATGACTGGACAAATTCAGTCATCTACAATGCAGAATTAAAAATGATAGAAAATGATAAGAGTCTTGATTAAAGGTTTAAAACAGGCGAAAGTCTGTTATACGTTATTCGGTACTCGCAAAACCGAAAAACCGACAAATGTAGCTTTAGAAATTAACCGGAAGGTTTGAATGACATGATGTGGCTTAATCAATCATTATAATTGTATAATTCTCAGTTAAAATCATAATAAACTAACAATCTGAATTTTGTGGACAAATATATTTTTTATAAAACAAATAACGAATTACTTTTAAATCTGAATTGCCCTTGGTTTTTAACGGTCAATTATTAATAAATGAAAAGTCTAATGAGATTAAAGTGTAATACATTCACCTTAAAAACTGCTTCAGTGTTTGTATTTATAGGCCTTTCGACACTTTTCTCATGCAAAAAAACATCATTTAATAACGAAAAGGAATTGCATGAATATGTAAGTTCATTATCAAAGAAATCAGAGACCGATCTATATACTGTTACCGTTAAATACCTGCCTGCAGAGTATCTTACCTACAAAGAGCTGAAAGGCAAATCTTATTCTACCAATGAGAAAGATAGTTTACAAAGGGTTTATAATACTTCCAGGGCATTTATAATAAATATCAGGTTAAAGGATGACAGGTTAGACCCTTTGAAGGAAAATTCAGCAGGCTATACTGAGTATAAAAATAAACTGGAGGCACTTGCCTTCGATATGGAATCCTTTGTAACGGTAGAGGCTGATTCCATCGAATTCCTTCCTGTACTGAGTATGCTTCATCCTACGCAGAATCTAGGAGGCGGAAAAAGTGTATATCTGCTTTTTGCAGACAATGAAAAGCAATCAGGCCTTCTCAAAGCAGACCACCTCAATCTAATTTTTAAAGACGAAATTTTTTCCACCGGCAGCCATAAATTCAATTTTTCAAAAAAGGACCTAAATGACATTCCAAACATTGCCTTCTGGAAGCCTACTGAGTAGCTTTAGAAAACAAAGTAAGCTATTAAGGACAACAGC
>DASVUU010000545.1:0-3016 GCA_036386935.1 Cytophagaceae bacterium
ATTCAATGGGGTTTGATACAAAAAACATGATCTTTTCCAAAACACCAGACTTGGATTATAAGCAAGGAATATATTTGAATGAATATTTTTATTTTGATTCTATTGATTGTTATAAAGCCCGATTCATTATACCCAAAATTAACCAACATGGAATAACTGGAATTTATATAGATTCAATTAGTAATTCAGTTAAAATGAATCTATATGGAGAAAATTTGGATAGTTTAAATCAATTAGAACTGCTAAAAGCATTAAAGACAATAAAAATAAAATTCTGCCGCTAACATAGTGTATTCCACCCAATAGTCCTCGTTTCCTAACGTGAACTTACGAGAATTGCGTTTGCAACGCATGTTTCAATTAATAATTCTACCTGCACAAGTCCATGCGTTCCCCCGCTGGCGCCGACATAAGTCGGTGCCTTTACCGCAAGGGCGTCCGACCGCTTTCTACTTTAATGTACACTAATGATCATATATGATTTCCAATACAGAGGCGAGACAAGCATAATTTCGCACTACTGTATAGCCAATCTTCAGCCTTCGTGCACCACTGACTTTCGTGAATGTAATTCTGCTTTTTATGAAAAACTTCATCAATCCATATTTCAACAGTGTGGTTGCCGGCACCGATACTGAATTTCTCCAATAGTCCTTTTTTCTTAAAGAGGACTTACGAGGATTGCGTTTTCAACGCATGTTTTAATTGATAATTTCGACTTGCGCAAGTCCTTGCTTTCCCTTTTAGTCACAAGCACTACTATACAAATAGTCCTCCGCATTGGTAACTATACCATTTCTAAGAGGATTGTCATAATCTTCTGACGATTTGATATCAATTGCATGATTATCATCCTTCCAAATTTTGTTGTACGACGCCAGGGCTTCAAATGCAAACCCCAAATAGTCCTCGTTTCCTAACGAGGCCTTACGAGAATTGCGTTTGTAACGCGTGTTTCATTTGATAATTTATACTTGCACAAGTCCCTGCTACCTCTATAATCCCCGCTGGCGCCGACATGAGTCGGTGCCGTTACAGCAAGGACGTCCGCCCGCTTTTTACTTTCATAAGCACTAGCGATCATATATGATTTCCAATACAGAGGAGAGACTAGCATAATTTCTTGCACTACTGTATAGCCAATCTTCAGCCTTCGTTACAAAACCCGAAACCACTGGATTCTCGTGAATGTAATTCAGCTTTTGATGAAAAACTTCACCAGTCCATATTTCAACAGTGTGGTTGCCCGCTTGCCAAAACCGATACTGAATTTCGCCTTTCCTTTTATCGCCACTCCGATTCATCATCCACAACATCCAGGATTTTCTGCTTTCATAATTGTTACCATCAGATACTAACAGCTTGCGGAAGCATTGTGAAGTAAAACTCTTCATATCCCTAACGATACTTTCTAGACTATTGACACCGTCACAGGATATTAATAAATGAATGTGGCTTGTCATAATGCAATAACCGTACAATTGAAGCCCTTTCTCTCTTTGGAAAAACTTAATACTTTCAATCAGAACTAATCTATATTCTTCCCTAATAAAAAAGTCTATCCAGTGTACTACCGTAAAAGTCACAAAATGAATGTGCCTCTCGTCTCCAAATTTGTATTTGCTACTCATCTCCCAAAGAAAAAGAAGAGCCAAAATATAGATTTTACCCTTCATTTCAAACAGCGGACGGACGTCCTTCAATACTTGCACCGACGGATGTCAGCGTAGCGGAGCTGTCACTCCTCGGGAACATTTCCTTTCCTAATATTCCTGTTTGTTCCTTAAAGATCCGATCTAAATGTACTTCAAGTAATCTATTGCTTCAACCAAAATTTGTCTCTCTTTTTCATTCAACATTTCTGACAATTTGTTTTTTGCAATTACACCTAATCGAATGACTTCAAGCCATTTTTGGTCATTTAATATCGCTTCACGGTCATAGTCATCATTCCCAGGCGGGTTATATGTGTCTAAAGCATGGTGCCAATCCTTAATTATTACTAACTCTCCGCTCGTCACCCAGCCTTTGTCCAAAAAACTTTTATAATTATTGTCCAATAAGTCGTCAAAATAACTAGACATAAAATTTATAAAAGACCAATGGGGATTACTTTGAGCAGTATCTAACCACGATTTTCTTTGAAGGTCGTAAGATGTCAACTCGTTAATACTGCTGAGCCATCTTTCTCTCCAAATATTTTTGCTTTTATTTGCCATCAGGTATTTTAAATGTTCGCTAACGTTAGGAATTAAAATAGCTCTCCTCCGTGGTCTGTCCCTTCCACAGACCATCGATATTCCCTTATATGCGTTTCGTGAATTGCCCTTCTTCGCTGTCAAAAATATCTTGATTGACCCTGTAAAAATACCAATGTTTTTCCCGGTTATACATCTTGTCTTTCTCCACGAATGGACCCCAAACGCACTCCATAATTTCAAAAGTTTTATCAAATACTATTTTATCAATGGGATCAATCACCTTTTCAATTTTTGCCCTTTCCTCGTCTGAGAGTATGTTTAATACTTGGTCAATGATTTCACGAGTTGCAAGATCATTCAACCATTCATAAATCAGATCTTCTGTGTCTGCGTATTTTTCGGCAAATCGTTTCCAATTGGGAATTAAATAATTTAGTCCGTCGAGTATGACAAAGTCCGCCTTGTCTCGTAGGATAAATTTAATCTCGTCCGTGTGTGGAAACTTAATATTCATTTTTTATAAAAATTACGAAGGATTAATTATCTGAGCCTGTTTTAAATTTTTGAAGTGTAACCTAAACCAAAATTGATGGAAGTATTCAATTTAAGAATAAAAACTAGCAAAAGCCCGATAGCCTAGCGCTATTGTACCAATGATCTTTACCCCCCACTATCCGTAGTCTTTTTGACTACGGATTCTAAATGAGAATTAGTGTCTCTGACACGGGTTGAGAAGTCAAATATTCCGGATATATTTACTTTTATTATGGCAGATGCAGGATACAAAATTAGAGACCAATATGCTATTCATTTTC
>DASVUU010000546.1:0-6940 GCA_036386935.1 Cytophagaceae bacterium
AGGTATTTATGTTAGTTGAGTGTAAGGCGTGTACCGTGACACTCAAACAAAGTGTGCTTGACCAGGTGACGTGCTATAATGCGACATTAAAATCGAAGTATATAGTCGTTACTAACGGCCTAAGACATTTATGTTGTAGTATTTGCCATTTTTCCGATTCCTATACATACTTGTCAGACCTCCCCAAATTTATGTGATTTTTTGAGAAAAGAAGATACTTTTTTGCCTCATATAAATAAAAACAATCCCTGCCATCACTAGGTTATTAACTCAGATTTATACAATCTCAGCTATCCCTTCTACCAATGCCTATTAATGTTTAGCTGCTAATTTCAAGCATTAAACATACAAATTATTTACATATGAGTGCAAAAATTACTCTTGGAACTACAGTATCACAGCTTTTTCTTACTATGTCAACATTTGCTCAAACTCCACTGGCTTATACACTGTCGCCTTGGTTTGAAAACAAAAAAGCAGCAGTTTCAATCACCTTTGATGATAATTGTGATGGGCAGTTTACGTCTGCACTTCCTGAAATGAATAAACGAAATATTAGAGGGACTTTCTACGTCAATACTGGGCAAGGCAGCTGTAGCAATCCTACACGATGGGATTTAATAAAAACAGCAGCAGTGGCAAACCATGAGATTGGAGCACATACAATTAATCATCTAGATTTAAACACGGTGAGTGAAAGCGAAATAACACATCAAGTTAAAGATTGTCGTGACACTATAAATGCTCGTTTGGGAAATCAAAAATGCTTGACAATTGCTTATCCTTTTGGTTCTGGGGGCACTATCGCTGAGAGCGAAAAAGTTAGAAATATTGTGAAACAATACTTCATCAGCGGGCGCGGGGCGGGTATCAACTACGAAGTGGGCTACATTCCATACAACACCTACAAGAATACAAATTTTACAAATTGGGACTACCAAGTTGAAAGCTATGCTGTCGAGGCTAAAACTACGAAGAGCGAGTATGACATAGTATTAGATCGTACCATCCAAAATGGCGGATGGTTTATCCCACAATATCATGGGATAGATAGAGGCAATGAATTTGGGATTATTCCTTCCTCTTTATTTATTGAGCATGTTACGTCAATTGCTCAAAGGGCAAATAGTATCTGGGCTGCACCTTATGTCGAAGCATTCATGTATCACAAAGAAAAAAGGAACGCAACACTCGTTGCTGCTTCCGAGGATAATAATGGATGGGTATTAGAGCTAAAAGATTTCTTGCCAAATAATATTTACAATCACCCTCTAACAGTTAGATTGAAGAGACCGAGCTGGATGGTATACGCAATTACCCAAAACAACCAGCAGCTTTCCTATACTACAGACGGAGATACGTTACAATTTAATGCGGTGCCAGACAATGGCAGTATTATTGTTAATAAAACTGCTCTGGCGGTCTTTGAAAAAGTAAAAGAAGAGGTCGAGGTATCTGCATTTCCTAACCCTCTTAGCTCAAACTGTTATATAAGCTATACATTGAAAAGTTCCTGCAATATCAAGGTCGATTTGTTCAATGCTCAAGGAACTTTGTTATCTACCCTTGTACACGAAAAGCAATCGGCCGGAGCCCACAAAGTAGAAGTGAACGCTGGAAATTTTAGCTCTGGGATGTACTTTTTTAGGCTATCTGGAGATGTGATTTCAACAATTAATCCCTTAATCGTCAATCAGAATTAGAACTCCTTTATAATATGGGGACTGCCGCCCCAGATTATAAAAGTCACAACAACATGAGATTTAATAGAATGTTGTAAGGCCCGCTATAACTTATCTAAATATCCATTTGGTATAGTATTACATACATTGAGTCAACCTTTTTAAAAAAACTAATTGGTAACTATAAATCTTTACAGGCAGATTTTTTTTGCGTCTTTGTGCAAAGAAATCTAATAGACCTATTAAAATGATTAAATGTAGTGGTAAATAACCTTGTAATTAAAGAATAATATAGAAGGTGTAAAGCTGCTGATAGTTTGCCTAATATAATATAATATTCTAATGCCTCCCATCTTTTCTGCAGGTAAGAACGGACGTCGTAGCATTAAAGGCCGAATTTTGATAGGTAGTCTTTATCAAACACTTGATTTTCTGGTAAGACGGGCCTTTTTGAAATAGATTCGGTCTTTTTCTCTTGTTTAGCTAAAGTTAGAAACAAGCTTCCTGTTGAGGGGAAGATGTGTGGATACTGGTTGTATATAGGGTCTTTAAAGGCAACTTCTGGCGTTGTTATCTCCCATCCCATGGCCTTAAATTGATCAATCAAATCTCCCAGAAATAGTGCACTTAGTAAATTATGATGAAGCAAAATTAAATGATTTACCTGTCTCCCTGTAACCTTAGATGCAACCTCATTATAATAGAGCGCACATTCTTTTATGTTCTCTAAATAAAGCTTTTTAAATTTGGATAAATCTGTACTAGGATTCTCTATCAGCGCCTTTTCCAATTCATAGCTTATTTTCCAATCGGTTGTAGGAATGGAAACATATCCGGGTTTGTATTGATGGTTCTGGAGAAATTCTCTCATTGCCGCCCTCTTCTCTATTGTATTTCCTTCTTCCAGAAATGGAAATCTAAAAATCTTCTTATAATTTTTACACCCCTTCAACACCGAATCGCATTTTATGAGATCTTTGCTGTATTGCCCGAAGGAAACACCTTCCTCATCATAGTGTAGATGAGAATAGGTATGGTTCATAATATAATGACCCTCTTTGTCCCATTCCTTCAGCATCGATTGACCTTTAGGTCCTTCTAGATACGAACCAATGAAAAATAGTCCGGCCTTCACCTTTTTCGCCCGTAACACAGCTCTAATTATGCTGTCTCGTTTTAACCCTGAATATAATGGCCTTTCTAAATAGTTGATATCATCAAGCGTGATGCATACTTTCGGTTTACTTGCTTGGGCAAAAAGGTGCTGGAAATTAAAAATTATCCCTAAAAACAAGAATAAAATATAGTTCTTATATATTTTTAAAGTCATAATTACCCCATTCGAAGCAATAACTTGCCCATTCAAACAAATGTTTCAACTCTGCGAACCTATTCACGTTCTACTTTATTATAAACCAGCAGATAAAATGACCAAATACCCATCAATTAATATGGAAGCCGAAGGGCTTAAAATAATATTGGAATTTGCGGAAGTTGACGCTAATTTGCTCATAGAGCTGATCGAAAGTGTCATTGATTCGTCCCCTCTAATTATTTCTAACCTTCAGAAGGCTATTAGTTCTAATGACATTACTAATACTAAACTATATTCCCATTCCTTAAAATCCTCTGCAAACCTCATTGGCGCATCAGAACTGTATCTGCTTTGTAGGAACATGGAGAATAACTGCAGCAACGGGATGAGCATAGAGGAAATAAATGCCTTGTTCAACTCGATACTTTCGGAATATAAAAATGTGATTTCGGATTTGAAGCTATGGAGAGCTGATATGAAATGTTAAATTAAAAACATTAAGCCTTTAGAAGGCTATTTCAGCTAGTGGTGTATTATACAAAAAGGTCAATAAAAAAGCTGTTAGCTGCTTGAGGCCTAATTTCGAAAAGGCATTTGTACACTCATTCAGTATATTATCAATTTTTTCTTTGTCAGGACTTATCTGAACGTCTTTTAGGAGGTTTTCTAGTTTTAGCCTCATAATATTCTCCGCCGGTTCTGGATAGTTTTTAAAAACGTGGTCAATAATATCGCCTATTTTATAAGAAATTTTTAATACCTGCTCGTGCAGTTTTTCCTTAATATAATTCCTGCTAATACTTATATAGATATCATTTTCAAAATTGTTATGCAACTTAAGCAGTCTCTTGTATTCAGTCGCAGCTTCAGCCTTAGACTCAGCGCGGCTTTCTGGATAGGCCATTTTTAAAAGTAGTTCAAAGCGGTTGTAGGAATTCATAGTACATGGTCAACATTACTTATGTACGGAAGACGGGATATGAAGTTAAAAAAATAAACAAAAATGAAATTAGCTATACTGACTTTGAAAACCTTACCTACTTTTTAACATAATAAAAAAAGTAGGCAAAAAAAAAGGCTCCAGAGGAGCCCAAAAAAAATGTTATTAAATGTCTTAGTAATTGATTCCAACGCTATTGTTATTGCCAGTCTTCATAGCAACACATTGTGATATTAATGAATTAACTATTTCTGGAGTTTTCTCAACATGAAGTTTATTTGCCTCATTGCTCGCTTTCTCCTCTTTGAATTTAATTCCAGCTACTTCTAAAGATTTAAGGTAAGCGTTGTAAGCAGCAATTGCTTCTTCAAACCTGTTTTCAATTTGATACGCGCGACCCAGGTAATAATTAACTACAAACGATGTCTCATCTTGACTTGAAGCGGAAAGCAAATAAGAAAGTGCTTTGTGTTTCGAAGGAGTGCTCAAATAACACATTCCAATCATATAGTCATATTTGCCGACTGTAGTAGAAGCTGAATCTAATTTCAAGAAAAGCGCTAGAGCTTTTTCGTAGTTGTGTCCCTTAAATAAGTTTACTGCTTCTTTTTGAGCTTTCTTCTCATTGAAAAGTCCGCAAGCATTAGTTGAAAATATATTGAATGATAAAATGAAGGCTAGTGATAATGTGATTGATGTTTTCATATTGTACTTTTTTAATATTTTATTGTGCTGATTGTATTTGTCTTTTGTTGTTACTTTCTAATTATGGTACAATATTAATGGGTGAATAATAATTGCGCAAGTATAATTGAAAAAATTGTGCAGAAATATCGAAAATATATCCAAAAAGTAAATTTAAGGCATTTTTTGTTGTACTATTCTAAGAAATGTATTGAGTATTTGGCGAAAATTATTATTCTATTTTCTGTCCTGCAAACGGTTCGTGTTGGAATAATACAATTTCATATTCATTAATTATAATTAATGAGATTGACAAAGATTTTGCACTGCTATATCTATTTGGTAATTGACTTTGCTTTTAGAATTAAAGCTTTAAAGATTTTTCGGTGTTGAGGTTTCCTAATTAAATATTCTGGGTGCCACTGCACTCCTAAAATGAATGGGTAGCAGGTTGATTCGATTGCCTGCACTAGGCCACTATTTTCCCACCCGACTATTAAAATGTTTTCGCCAGGTGTTTTCACAGCTTGATGATGCAAAGAATTGACCTTAATGGATTCAGTATTTAATATCTCGTGCAATAAACTATGCGGCCTTACATTGACTTTTTTGATAGGAAGTATACTAGATTTGTTTACGTCTTCAGAATAAAAATCCTTTATCTCTGGATATAAAGAACCCTTGAAGTAAACGTTGATTAATTGAGCCCCTCGACATATTCCTAAGATAGGCAAATTCTTTTTCACAGCATTATCGAGCAAATTGAATTCAAGATGGTCTCTATCCTTATCAAGATCGCAGGAATTATTGCTAAAAAGTTTTCGCGTAAAAAATATAAATGGATACGAAAAAAATTTGATAAATCTGAAAGAGCGTTGCCAGAAGTTTTTTTTCTTGCTCTTAATAGTGCCCTCCAGATAGCAGTTTATGAAATCTTCCTCTTCATAAGCTGAGGGGTCTACATCGGCACCGCCACCTATGATCAAGCCTGAAAGGTTATTTATAGACATAGGTCGGCCAGGTCTGATTCTAACTGGTAAGCCGCCGGCGATAATTATGGAAAGCGCTGTAAAAATCCATGCTGCAAAACCGCCTTCATCTGGACCGGTTACACCGATTTTCGGTCTGTTTTTCAACATTCAACCCATTCTTCCGTTCTTTTGATCCATTTGTTTTTGAATCCAATTAGAATATTATCATTCATGTGTATATATTCTTTACACAATTCTGACATGAATTCTGGATTTGAGGCTAGGTTTTCAATAGCCACCCAGCAATTCCATTCACTTGCTAGCGACCACGTTGGGTCATCGATCAAACTATTAGGCAATCTGTAATGGAAAGTAGGCCGAGGTTTCACATTGCCTATGCCTTGGAGATGGTTGATCTTGTCAGGTTTAATGAAAGATAAGACTGGATATAGGTCGAATGGTCGGTTTCTATCAGGATTGTATTTATGATAATCCTCAATAAAGATATCTAGAGATGGATTATATCCTGCCTGAAACACTAATCTTAGATAGTCATCTGGAAATGGATTTATATACACACTCATTCTCCTTGTTAGATCAATCTTCGCTTTTGAGAAAACCCAAGGGTATAATAACAGAAATGCTCGGGTATATCTTAATATATTATCGACATCAAGTGCTGGTAATTCAGGGTTTATATGCGTAGCATAAGCATACAACACGGAAGATTTTGTCCCCATTGCCTTTTTTTCATGTAATGCCTTCCTTAGTAAATCAGCCTTATAAATTTCTTGGAATGGAAGTGGTGGAGTATCTACCTCGTATGGAACGACAAAGGAGGCTATGGATTCGACTAAATTTTCTACATTCTCCTCATTACCGTTCAATCCATATTTTTTTAATATTGGTTCATACGTTTTCTCAGTAAGTATTCTTGAGTCAAACTTTATTGTAAATTTTCCAATGTTTGTATCAGTGATTACCTGGTGAAACTTATTGGTTCGTTCTTGCTTTCCCCCATATAAATCGAGGATACAGGTAGCGATAGTCTCCATATCGACCTCTCCAAATTCCAGTTCGAAACCAGCCTTTCTATACTCTCCGTTCTCTTTTAGAAGAACCTTCGGTTGTTTAAATTCCATGTTCCCTTAACCACAGTAGCGTTGTGTATGTTTATAATAACGTAAAATCTTTAGAGCATCAGAGTATTCTGTTTCATCCATTGTTCGAAGGTTTTTAATGTTCGAACCACAGCATTGATAGTTGTGTTTATCTTTCCATCAGATGACGAAAATGGCAGCTAAAACGATCCTTCAACAATTGATTAAATTGGGAGAGAACGAAACGG
>DASVUU010000547.1:0-6942 GCA_036386935.1 Cytophagaceae bacterium
ATTCATAAAGCCCCATATCTGCCCAGCCAGAACTATATTTCAAATATACTGACCTGTCACATTTAAATTCTAACGGACCTAAAAGACTTGTCTTCTGTTGCGTAGGATCAATGCGTAGAAGCGCCATTGTTGCATTAATAGGAAGCTCGACCGTCTGGTTTCTTATGTTGGCTTTCTTTCCATTTACCCAGATATGCACATTAGAATCTAACCCAGGTAAAGTCATGCTTGATGCACCGAGTGGTAGGTTGATTTTCCACCAAACCTTTTTTGCGTTTGAGATCAACACAGGTTTCTCCCCGGCCAATTTGAACCGATTCGCAGTTTCCTCAGCAGAAGCAAATTCTGGCAAAGACCAACCGTTATCCTTGTAATTTATGTTCTGCCATTTATCAATTTTAGTACTTGTAGATTTCCATGTGTCATCGGACACAATGGTTAACAACTCTTTATTAGCTAGCAATAGATCCGCTTGCATAAACATCGTTGCGGCATATGCCTTATTTTGTATTTCGACCGCGATTATATTTTTACCTTTTTGTAGATTGGCAGTAATATCGTAGACATCAAATTTATCAAAGCTTTCAGCGTTTTTTCCTGGCAAAAGTTTTTTGCCATTCACCCAGATAAACTCCATATCATCGCCTGCAATAGTGATAAATGCTCTAGATACCTTTTGATTCAAATTGAATGTTTTTCTGTAATATCTGGAGCTATTTTCCTCCTTAAAATAAAATACTTTACTTTTCCACGGTTCCATAATAGCGACGTCACCCAATAGGTTTTGATGCCGCCAGGAGCTGTCCTTGTATTGTTTGTCAAAAGCTTTTTGAGTAAGTGCATCATCGGAAGATATTAGGGTAGGGGCAGAAGAAATTTTTACAATTATTTCTGAGGGCAAAGAGACTTTCCAATTTTCTTGAAGCACAGTCTCCTTTATGCTTGGTGAGAAAGCTTGCTTTATTGATGCTTTTTCATTGGGATTGAAAATTATCCAAAACCCTTCATAAGATTCAAATTCGTAGCTAATAAGAGTTCTTTTATCCTCTCTCTTGTAATACAATGGTGTGCGGCTTCCGTCCTCGCAATTGTATTTCTCTGCCTTACCAGTACCATCTCTAAGAGTAAAAGTTGTTTTCTCCTTTCTTCCAGTCTTATTAGCTATCCAATACATATCTGAAGCGCCGAGTTTTCTATGGGAGAAGAATAAGGAATCATTCCCACTCACCAATTCAAATGCTTGAGGTTGCGACTTCTTTATTGCTTGCGGAAGCGAGTTTTTGATGTTTTGCTGGGTGTTCAAAGCAAGGGTAGTAGGCAGAGACGAAAGCTTCGCCAATTTTTTCTGTAGCTCTTTGTCATTTTCTCCCTGCTCAGTTGAATGTTTGGGAAGGAATTCTGTGAGGACAACTTGTCCTCCATTGGAAGCGAATTGCAATAATTTGTCTGCGACTTTATGAGACATAATTTCCATGGGTGGAACCACTACCGTTTTAAAATTTATCCCCTTGATGTTTATCCCGTTTTGATCTTTTACCTTGGCACTATTCATATAGTGCGCATCGGCAATTAGAAAATCCATTTGATTTTCCTCAAGCGCCTTCATACTAAGATCATAAAGACTGTCTATTTGTAATGCTCGTAGACTCCAGCTAGGGTACCTATCTTTGAGCGTTTTTCCAGCCCAATTGGGATAGGGCTCATTCTCTAGGAAAGCTTCGGTATTTATCCAGAAGCTCTCTAACGGGTTTAATAGGAGTATGTCTGGGCTTATTCTACTTTGTTTGTTTAGATAATTGGTGCGTCTGGTATAATCACTGAACTGCTCCATATGATTCCAATAGGGATTTTGTGTATACCAATCCGCTGGCCATTGCTGGGTGCTATAGTCCCTGTTTGTGCTGATACCATGAAATACCGTATGGTTTATCCCACTTGCGGTAGTGGCATTAATAGCTCGCTTAACGTCGACCGGCGTTTGCTGCCAACCTTGCCATCCCATAATTTCGGCCATGAAAGGTTTTTGCTCAAACTCAGCTACGGATTGTGTCTCCTTAAAGTCATGTACATCCAATGCTCTCATGAAAAGAAGGTCGATGCCCGGCATGCTTACCTGACGGTTCACACGCATAAGATCACCTACTGCCTGCGCAATCATCATGTTATTTTCCTCCCAAAGATTTGAGATGAGATACATGTTTTTATTCTCCAGATAGTTGCTAAGCTTACCCCAAAAATCTTTGGAGTAGATCTCAGAAACTACATCGAACCAATCATATCGCGCCTTGATATATTTCCCTTCTGTATCCTTTTCTGTGAGGAGTGGCATCCATAGGCGCACGTCCTGACTCTTCATTTGAAAATGTTTTATTGGAAGATATTCTGACCATGGAAGTCCCCAGCCATAGTCCCCTTCGTTGTCCATAAATACACCACCCAAGGTCTTTCCAAGCTTATCCGAGAATTTATCAATATATGGTTTATGACCTAGGTCCAGATAACGGTCTGCAAGAGTAGGATCGAGGTAATTCACTACGCCGCCGTCTACTCCTTTGTGATTGTATAAATTATATATAAATACAATCCAGCTCCCCTCAGGCGCTTGCCATTGAAAAGGATCTCCCTCTCCGATTAGTTTCATAGAGGAAGTGATTAACCTACCACTAACATCTTTTTGTGCAGCAACGGCAAATTTTGACTTTGGAACCGTTATGACTTTTCCATCAACTACATTGATTTTTTCCCATTTCAACGACTTTGCTTCCAAATCTGGATATGCCTTTAACATACGTCCTCCCATCCAACCCATAGGCCACATATAGTCATTTACAAAGCCCAAATGTGTTCCTGCCTTTGACGCTTCTTTCAAAGAGTTTTCATATGCTTTGAACCAAAGAGGAGAAAGCCACTCATGATAAGGAAGAGAAGGAAGGGTAGTATCCCAAAAGAAATTACCTCGAGGGTGTGGGTAGCCAGGGTTTATTCTTTTAGAAGAAATAGTCCTTGCCATTTCTTTTACTTGCAATGTATCTAATGCACTTTCCCAAAACCAAAATGTATGGGGCGCATAAAATAACGGCGGCTGAGCAAACTTTTTCTCAACGGTGCTTATGTCTTTGTCTCTATTCTTCCACTCTGACTGGAGTTGTGCGTGTAAATCCGAACTAGAGAAGAACACTTGAAATAGTAGCGCCAAAGTAAGCTTGGTGCCAATAGTATTAGTAGGTTGTTTTTGCACTTTTTAATTAAAAATTATAATTATTTTAAATATAGCAAATTGCTTGTTTCGATTCCAAATTGCAGAGATAGTTCTACTAGAAAATCGGGCCGGTATAAGGTTATATTCGCAACTGGTTGCGCAAAGTCTAAGACCATCTAGAACGAAAGTTGAGATTAGAACTTATCGATTGACCTGATTAAGCGAAGTCATCGATCGCGTGATTTCGTCAGGTCGTAAATAATATTTATCCATCCATGGATTGTTTTTTAAAAGTCCCTCGATTGTCCTAATGTAAGTAGAGTATTCAAGCAACTCTTTCCCAAGCCCATGTGCTATGGCAGCCCTGTCTGTATCTTTTTCAAATCTTTCTCTAAAAGAAGGCAGGAAATAGAAAAGCCCAGTTTTTAATAAGCCATTGGCATGTTGCCGGAGATAGAGAGCAGTATGTGCCAATTCATGGCCGAGTATTCCAACCTGAGCCTTAAATGGTAGGTTATTCAATAATATTTTTTCTAGAACTTTTGATTGAGCAGCGATTATGATTTGATAACGGCGCTTTTCAGGATCAGAGAAAATATCGGTAACCCTTGGCCGGCTAGAATAGGGGAACAATGCCTTTTTTGTAATCAAAAATTCAACATAAATATTTTTTAACTCGGGATAGTGAGACAGAGCCAGCAACGCAGCATGTTCAAATTGTGGGGGAATAATTTTATTAATCCCGTATTCTTTTCGTAGGTCTTCAATGTTTCCTTTTTTCTCGCTCCCCATAAGTTGCCGCAACACAATCTTAATAAGATACTATAGAGGCATTCAAATGTTTTTTAGTCTCTGATTTCTTTATTGAAAGCCCGTCAATATCATGGTTAGCGAGGTATTTGTATATCGAGCATATAAAATTTATATTTGATGGGATTGTTAACGAGCCGGTAACATGGGCTACTTCCAATTCAAATTTCGTAAGCAGGGTGAGTATTCTTTCTATGGGTTATCTCAAGGCTATTTGTAAAGCATTATTGATCGTCTCTTTTAGTATTCTACTTTTGGTAGCAATGTATATCGGATCCGCCTATGTCCTATCCAGAATGGAGACGCATAGTCAACAAAGCGCCCAGGATGTTCCTATTTATATTCTCACAAATGGTGTGCACACGGACATCGTCATGCCGATTAAAACTGCACAGATCGACTGGAGTAAAGAAATCAGATTTGAGAATACCAGATCTAAGGATTCTCTGGTGAAATATGTCGCCTTAGGTTGGGGTGACAAAGGATTCTATTTGGAGACACCTACCTGGGCTGACTTAAAGGCAAGTACTGCATTGAAAGCCGCTTTTTGGCTTGGGTCATCCGCGGTACATGCAACCTTTTATCAAGAACTGAAAGAAGGGGCTGATTGCAAGAGGATTTTGATCAGTAAACCTCAGTATGCACAACTTATAAACTACATTCACAATACGCTCACTGCCGATAAAAGCAATCATCCCATCCATATTAAGACAAATGCCATTTATGGTTTGAATGATGCATTTTATGAGGCAAATGGAACATACAGCCTTTTCCATACCTGCAATACCTGGGCCAATGACGCACTTAAATCATGCGGGCAGAAAGCCTGTATCTGGACTCCATTTGACACAGGAATTTTTTACCATTATAATAAGAATTAAAAACTAAAAACTATGTACAGAAAACCGTCAGCCGCTTTTATTGGGGCATCTTGGGTTGCACTTGGTGCAGGAATGTTAGGATATCTTATCGGCCTTTGGAGGTCGGAGATGTTGTTGAACGAAAAAGGATATTATTTCACGGTATTAATGTTTGGTTTATTTGCTGTAATTTCTTTGCAAAAAGCCGTAAGAGATAAGCTAGAGGCCATTCCCGTCACAGACATTTACTATGGATTGAGCTGGTTCTCGACGATACTTGCAATTGTATTACTAACGGTCGGGTTATGGAATGCTACCTTGCTGCCAAGTGAAAAAGGATTTTACGCCTTTGCATTTCTATTGGCAATGTTTGCTTCTGTTGCCGTGCAAAAAAACACGAGAGACAGTGCAGATGTCTCTATCAAAGAGGGCACCTTTAAAAAAGAATAGGGTGGACATTTGAATCTCTAGAGATCCGTGCCACTGGCTTCCGCTAAACTTTCCATCTTCTGACATAGGTAGGAGGGATCAGCCGGTTGAGAGAAGGGGCTGTGAATTAAGGATTATAAATTCTTGAAAACTATCGATGGAATTCAGCTCTCCGCCACGGATGGAAGCGGCACCCCACAGGACGACGAAGGAGGACGAGGAGTAGAGCGTACAGCCCGCCCGGGCGGCCAGAAATAGCAGTAGGATATAATGATATCAGACTTCTATGTACAGAAGCTTTATTAGATCAATTAAAGGTCATTGATTAGATTTAACAAGCTAAATAGTGTTTTGCTAAATGAACATTGTCTCCTAGATTAATGAAAAAACCCTTCATAGTTGGTATTACTGGCGGGAGTGCCTCGGGAAAAAGTTTTTTTCTCAAAAGTTTGGTGGGAGCTTTTGCTTCTTCAGATTTGACATTGATATCGCAGGATCACTACTACAAGCCAAAGGAACAGCAGCCTTTGGATAGAAACGGGGTACACAATTTTGATACCCCTAGCTCTATCGACGATGAACTGCTTACCAGGGACATCGAAGCTTTGTTAGCGGGAAACGAAGTGCAGAGGTTAGAGTATACATTTAATAACCCCTCTATCACCCCTGAGAAGATCGTATTCCAGCCCGCTCCCTTGATTATTGTGGAGGGCTTATTTGCATTTTATTATCCCAAAATTTCAAATCTACTTGACCTCAAGATATATGTAGATGCTAAGGAATATATAAAGCTTAGCAGACGAATTACTAGAGATAAAGTGGAAAGGGGATATGAGATTGAGGACGTCCTTTACCGGTATGAGAACCATGTGGCGCCCATGTATGAAAAGTATATAAAGCCATTTAAAAACGATGCTGATATTATCATCCCAAACAACTCTAGTTTTGATAAGGCCCTGGAAATTTTGGTAGTTTACCTTAAAAGTAAGTTGTAAAGGAATAATGCGCTTGTTGGATCCTGCTTATATTGCCTGTAATTCTAAAGGGTCTTTTGTTAGCTCTACCAGCGACTCTGAAGCTTTTTCTTTTTCCATCCACCTTTGTAATAACAAGCCTAGTGAACAAGCGGCGACAATGGTGACGCCTGTGCCAATCATATAAAGGCTTTCGCGGTAGGAAGAGTTTTCCATTTTCAAAAGTATTCCCATCACTACAGCTCCTACGTTTCCTCCTGCACCGACAATGCCCGACACAGCGCCAATGCCGGTGGGATTTACAAATGGCACAATGGAGTAGGTGACACCGTTAGACATCTTTACAAATAGCGCAAATCCTAGCATTGCTCCGATCGCGATAGGCAATATTGTCGCAGTTGAGAAATACATAATTCCAATTCCTTCCATAGCCAAAAATAAGCTTAGCAATATGATTCTACTTTGGAAGCCAAATTTAATATTGACTTTATCACTGAAATACCCGCCAAGTGCGCGTGCAAATATATTCATGAATCCAAAGGAGCCAGCGATAATCCCAGCTTCCTGTAGACCTAAATGAAAATTGTCCATGAAGTAAATAGCAGCAATATTGTCGATCGTTATTTCTATGCCGAAGCAAGCGCCGTAGCATAAGAATAGAATCCATACA
>DASVUU010000548.1:0-1926 GCA_036386935.1 Cytophagaceae bacterium
AAAAAGTTTTAAAGCCCTGCCAAAGACGATCAGAGGTGGACTATATTACCACCACTCATAATGTAAGTGTGGTCAGGGCTTGTCGTGTGATGCAGCTTTCTAAATCGATGTATTATTATAATTCATGCAAAGATGATACAGCTGTCATTAATAAACTTACAGAGTTAGCCGAGAAGTACCCTAGACGGGGATGTGATAAGTTTTATGACATGATCCGCGGGCAGGGTTTTAATTGGAATTACAAGCGCATACGGAGGGTTTATAAGCTTTTAAAACTTAATATGAAACGAAAGATCAAGAGAAGACTTCCAGCCCGTGTTAAGTCGCCTCTTTTAGTACCAGAGGGGATTAATAGAAGCTGGTCGATGGATTTTATGAGTGATGCACTTTGTAGTGGTAGAAAGATCCGCGTACTCAATATCATGGATGAGTATAATCGAGAGGCTCTTGCAGTAGAAGTAAGTACTTCATTTCCATCTCAGGCCGTAATGAGAATACTAGAGGATGTAATAGAATGGAGAGGAAAACCTGATCAGATAAGAGTAGATAACGGTCCGAAATTTACATCTACAGCCTTTATGAATTGGTGCAAAAACTTACAAATAAAGTTGCACTACATACAACCAGGGAAGCCTATGCAAAATGGCTTTATAGAACGGTTTAACCGCACATTCAGAGAAGAGGTACTTGACGCATACCTTTTCCAAGATCTCATTCAGGTAAGGGATCTGTGCACAGAGTGGATGGAAGATTACAACTACATAAGACCACATGAATCCTTAAAAGGTAGAAGTCCAAAAAAATATAAGGAATTTGAGTTTAATTGTGGAACATCGATACATTCTTTCTTCCTTCACGTCAGGACCTAGCCCACATAAGTTCAGGTGCAGCGAAAGCCCTGCAGTTGGAGCAAGGCCTCATTCATGAGTATGTTCCACTTAATGTAAAGCAGCAATTGGAAGAGCGCCTGTCAGGGCAATATATTGTCGGTATCACCGGTGAAATCGGTGCGGGAAAAACATACATCAGCTCTCAGTTGATTGAACTAGGAAATAACGGTATACCGGTGCATAGAATTGACTTGGATAGCATAGGACATGAAATACTGGAGAAGCTTACAGAGCCATTATTTGTAAAAATAAGAGAACAGATTGCAATAGAATTTGGCCCTGAAGTCAAGGGGGAAAATGGCTTTATTAATCGGAAAGCACTTGGTAAAATCATCTTCTCAGACGCTTCTAAATTGGATAAATTTAATACTCTAATATATAAGCCACTGCTATTAAGGCTAAGACGGACTATGTATGGCAAGCGTGGTTTGATAATCCTAGACTCCGCACTCCTCGCTGAATCTAGAATGAATCACTTGTGCAACAACAATGTGATATTGGTTGATGTGTCTAAAGAGAATCAACTAGAGCGGCTTTACCAACGAGGATATTCGGAGGAACAGGAGAATGCGAGAATCCGAAGTCAATATCCGTATAAAAAGAAGCTTTCTATTTTGGAAAATGAGATTAGGGATGCTGGATATGGGACACTATATCATTG
The DNA here is from genome assembly GCA_036386935.1 of Cytophagaceae bacterium. Taxonomy (GTDB): domain Bacteria; phylum Bacteroidota; class Bacteroidia; order Cytophagales; family Cytophagaceae; genus DASVUU01. The sequence goes on from DASVUU010000548.1 coordinate 1,552, forward strand.
CAATAACACGGGATTATCAACCGCGACATTAGTATCGCTATTAAATGAACTTACCATAAAAGTCAAATTTGCCGAACATGCACAGTAAAAACCCTGCCTTAGAATTCATAGATGTAGATTTCGAAGAGTTTGTTCGTAAAATTGAAACGTCTTTTGATTTAACTTTCGGCAAAATGGATTTCGCTGAGGTGAATAGTGTCGGTGACTTTATCGATGTAGTAAATGCGAAATTAGAATTTGAGATAACCAACAGATGCACCACGCAAAGTGTATTCTACAAAATCCGAAGAAGCACGAAACACCTATTGGATAAGGAAGTCACGCCTGATAGTATTCTTATGGATGTTTTTCCAAAATCAAAAAGGTATGAATTTT
>DASVUU010000549.1:0-2869 GCA_036386935.1 Cytophagaceae bacterium
ATACCGAAACTTTAAAAAAGAGCAGAGAAGAAGTTCCGTCCTTTCAACAGTAAAGTTTAAAGCTTTTAAGAGGATCTGCGGGGGTATTTAATTTAGACATACAAGCGATATCCGCTACCACAGCATATATATTACTTGAGGGTAAGCAATAACAATCGTTTCTTGAGACGAGATAAGGTTAATGTCGGTTTTTTTTAAGTTCCTGCTAACAGTTAGGATAGTAACCTGTGGCGGCTATCAAAGGCGTTATTATTTAAATTGTTTATAAAAGCTCTCTTATGTTCATCTTTGCCAACCTTCAATTATATAGTTTTTTTCTTCTATTTTAAATTCTCGTCCTTTAGAAGGTTGAAACCATAATTCAATCCGGCTTCCATATTTATCGCCCCAATCACCTTCATAAATAGTGAATTCGCCATCAACTTGTTGTGACTTAAGATTGTCAATTCGAATTTTTGACATTTCTTTCATTCTTTCATCTGATAGTCTATAGTTGGAAGTGATTTCAAAGGCTTTTATATAGAAATATCCTGTTTCTTTTGTTTTATAATCTGTATAGTATTTGTAGATTCCTGGTTGCCCGCCATTTGTGAGAATCAAATCATTGATTTCAAAATCTCTTGTTGTAGGTGCTGAATCAAGAGGCTCTAAAAAGTCAATATTTTTTGGAATTTCTTTATTTGCTCCGTAGTAGTCGGGCGGTGAATAGGTGAAAATAATGGTCGTGTAATAAAACAAGAATGCTGCTACTCCAAGTTGCGGAAAAATAAAATACCACTTTCGATTCACAAGCTGGACTATGCTTGAAATAATTGTCAAAATAATACTTAAGTAGAGGACGATTAAGGCTAAGTCGATTATCCAATCACGTTTAAATACGGTTCCCATAACGAAGATCCCAACAGCAATAAGATTTCCAACAATCGGTATCCACCAAACTGTGAAGTATCTTTTAATATATTGGGCTGTCTGTCTCACTTTAATTACCAACAAGGTGATATTACAGGTAGTAATGTTCTTATAAAAAAGTCTAAGGCTTTTTCCAGTTAGTACAAGTAACGGTTTGAATTAGAATCTCCAGTAGAAGTTTGAAATCGTATTTACTTGTCTTTATTAATGGTAACCAAATAAGTTTCCTTCTTTCCCGGTAGTTTGTTTATTTGTTCTGGGTACGGCAATGTTGATACTATCCACTTTGATGGGAATCTGTTACCTAATTGCTCTCTTGCCTCATTTAATTGAAACTCCTTGTCGTGGATCTTAAAAACAAAGCCATAATCCGATTTTTCGAAATCGTTTAAAGTTACTTTTTCTTTATACGCATTGAAGCTAATGGGCATAGAGTATTGAACTCTCACCGGTCTCCCATCTTGCCTGCCCGGCTTCCATATCTTAGACTGGCTTATAACTCTGGCAGCTTCTGACTCACAACCGGCTCCAATACAAGTCAATGGTTTAATATCAGCTATAGTTCCATCTTTTTCAACTACAAACTGCATAACGACTCTTCCGTTTAAACCTGTAATGCCTGCCAGTTCAGGATATTTAACGGTTTTCGAAATATATTGAAGGAATGCTCTATGGCCACCAGGATATTCAGGAAGCACTTCGACCGTTTTTCTGATAACGGAGTCTCTTTTTACACTGTCTTGTGCATACGAATTGAAAACACTTGTTAAAATAAATGTGAACGCCAGTAGAATCGAAGGTTTCATTATAAGATTTGTAAAAAATTTTGTTGCCTGTACGTGGTTCGATGTAAACGGTTACACCAAGCTAATAATCAGTGTTAAAGACATATAAGCCAGATAACAATGCTAAATTAAATTAGTTATTAGTATTCAAAGCGCCCATAATAAAATTATTATCGTTTTATAAGACTTCTTGAGGGTGTTCTTAAAATTAGAAGTGCCGTTTTGCACTACCTCTTGGTGGTAATGAAGATTTTAAAAAGAAATCAGCTATTGACTCCATCTCCTTATTATCAATTCCGCCACCCACATTTTTATTCGCACAAATAGCGATAATAAGATCCTGTGCCGGAAATATCATGACAAACGTTCTGCCACCTTCAATTGTGCCTCCATGATGAACAATGCGCCTACCCTTACTATCCGATTCTACTCTCCAAGCAATACCAGCTATTGTTTGTGTACCATTTATGAGGCGTTGAGGAGTAAGAAGAGTTGCTACTGCCTCCGGTGATATCAGTTTCGGTGCGAGCAGTTCTCTGCCCACCTTTACCAGGTCAGAAGGTGTGGAAAGATAGCCGCCACCAGCCCATTTATAACTATTGTCGATGAGCAGGGCATTTACCAGTCCTTTTCCATAATCATCATAAAACCTGACCCTGTTCGACACAATGCTGTCCGGATAGTCAGGCGCAGTATTTTTCATCCCTAAAGGAATAAATATCCCCTTTTCCATGTAGGTCAAAAATGATGTATTGCTCGCTCCCTCAATGGCAGCGCTGATCAAAGTGTACGCATACGTGGAGTAAGAATACGCTGTACCTGGTTCGAAAAGAAGACTGTCTTTTTGGAAGATTGTTAGGCCTTCTGCAACATTATTAAAGCGTATCGGGTATTGAGGGTCGTCGGCCCGGTAATGGCGAATACCAGCTGTGTGCCCTGCAAGTTGACTTATAGTTATCGGATATTTTTTAGCGGGAAACGCTGGGACATAGGTTTGGATAGGTGTGTCCAACAGTAATTTGCCCTGGTCGTAAAGCTTTCCAACAGCAAGGGACGTAAGACATTTGGAAACAGATCCAATTCTAAACTTCGAATAAGTGGTAACGGGAGTATTGTTCTCAAGATCGGAAATCCCATAGGCATCTGCCCAAAGCACTCTTTTGCTGGTGCCTACA
>DASVUU010000550.1:0-5608 GCA_036386935.1 Cytophagaceae bacterium
CTAACCTTGATCAAGAAGACAGAGAAGTTGTAAATCAAAAATTTGATATAGGCGCTGTAGTCCGCAGCAGAATGTTCCTCAGTATTGTTGGATTTATTTTTATTTGTGTATCAGTAAGAGCCTGCTGGAACGGACTTCTGACAGTCGGCGTAGAACAAGGATATCGTCCCGTACAACCTATCCCTTTTTCGCATAAGCAACACGCTGGACAATATAAAATCAACTGTAACTATTGCCACACTGGAGTAAATAAAGGAAAGCAGGCAAATATTCCTTCACTAAATATTTGTATGAACTGCCACAGTCAAATAAAGAAAGGCCCAAGATTTGGCGAGGATGCAATTGGAAAGGTAATAAAGGCTTATAATGAAAATAAGCCAATCAAATGGGTGAGAGTACATAATCTTCCTGATCTTGCCTATTTCAATCACGCGCAGCACGTCAATGTTGGTGGTCTGGAGTGTACTAATTGTCATGGACCAATTGATACAATGGAAGTTGTTCACCAAGTTTCTCCGCTTACAATGGGATGGTGTATCAATTGCCACAGAGAGACATCTGTTAACGGTAAGGACAATGCTTACTACGACAAGCTCCTAGAGCTTCATAACAAAGTGAGCAAGAAAGAGCTAAAAGTAGCTGATATTGGTGGTTTGGAATGCTCTAAATGCCATTACTAACTGCTTATTCATTAGGAATAGATTAGATTGAAGAATTTAGTCAAGTCCTTAAAAATAATTTTTTGGACATAAATAAAATACAATATGTGGTCCTATATATCATTATAAGGTTCTAGGCCGCATTAGACATAGTATAACTTAATTTTAGAATGAAAGATAATAGTAAAAAATACTGGAAAGGTATAGAAGAATTATCTAACGATCCTACTTTTTTAAAAGACGCTAACAACGAGTTTCCTGAATTTCTTTCAGTTAAAGAAACTCGTGGCAACGACTCAGCAGACTCAGGAACGGATCGACGGGATTTTCTAAAGTTGATGGGATTCGGGGTAGCTGCAGCGTCATTAGCAGCATGTGATGCTCCGGTAAGAAGGGTAATTCCGTATGTAAATAAACCAGAGGATGTTGATCCTGGTATTGCAAACTGGTACGCTTCTACTTATCAAGAAGGAGGGGAATATTGTAGCATCCTTGTTAAGACAAGAGAAGGCAGACCAATTAAAATTGAAGGAAATAATCTTTCCTCAATTACAAAAGGAGGCACCAGCCCAAAAGTACAAGCATCGGTTTTAAGTTTATACGACATTACTAGACTGACAACCTTTACTAAGGCTGGAAAAAAGATTGACAAGAATCTTGCAGACTCTGAAATAGTAAACGGCCTTAGAACAGCTACATCTTCCGGACTTGGAATACGAATAATATCCCCAACCATATTAAGCCCTTCAACTAAGAGTTTAATAGCTGATTTCAAATCAAAATATCCAACAACACAGCATATAGTTTTCGATCCAATCTCTGTTTCGGGTCTTATAAAAGCTAATAAAGCTTCATTTGGAAAGGCTGTAGTTCCTTCTTATGATTTTAGCAAGGCAAGTGTAATTGTAAGTTTTGGTGCAGATTTTTTAGGAACGTGGTTGTCACCAATAGAATTTGCAAGGCAATATGGAGCAAATAAAAAGCTTGGAGCGAGCCGCAAAACGATGGTTCGTCATTATCAAGTGGAAACTAACCTTTCATTAACAGGAAGCAACGCTGATTTTCGACTTCCAATACGTCCCTCTCAAGAGGGAATATATATAGCAGAATTATATAACAGAATATCTCCTTCTAAGATAGCTACTGCTGCTGTTAAGAATGAAATGTTAGATAAAATGGCGGCCGATTTGCTTGCGAGCAAAGGTAAGTCAATAGTGGTAAGTGGCTCTAACGATGTTTCAGTTCAAATACTGGTTAACCAAATCAACACAGTACTTGGCAATTATGGAACAACCATAGATTTGTCGAACCCATCCCTTGTAAAGCAAGGAGATGAGCAAAATCTTTACAACTTTATACAAGAAGCAAAAGCGGGCAGAATTGGCGCGGTAATATTCTACAAAAGTAACCCTGTATATAATTCTCCTTGGGGTGCAGAACTTGAGGCAGCACTAAAGAATGTCAAATTAAAGATTTCTTTCGCAGACAAAGCCGATGAGACTGGTTCGCTTGCAGATTATATATGTCCTGATCACCACTATTTAGAATCATGGAATGATGCAGAACCAAAACCAGGCAGTTACAGCCTTGCGCAGCCAACCATCTCCCCGTTGTTCAAACACACAAGATCAGCTCAAGACAGTCTTTTAGCCTGGGCTGGCATTAAATCAGACTTCTATACATATCTACAAAACTATTGGAAGTCCAATGTAATTTCTGGCTCATTCCAAGAAGCTTGGGATAAAGCATTGCATGACGGGGTTTATGAAGGAAAAGGTTCCGCTAGAGTAATAAACACTACTGATCTTCCTTTATTACCTACAATAGTTTCAGACACTACAAGCACGCAAGCAGCTCCTGTTACTTCTAACGTTGCAGTTACTGCTAACTTAGCCTCCGTTGCTGAAAACATTAGCAGAAACTATAAGGCTGACTCAGTCGGCTATGAAATTAAATTCTACGAGAAAGTAGGCATGGGGCTTGGTGATATGGCGAATAACCCGTGGATTCAAGAACTTCCAGATCCAATTTCTAAAGCCACATGGGACAATTATTTAGCTATTCCAAAAAAGCTTGCAAAGGAAAAGAAGTTAGAGCAAGGTGACTTGGTAACTCTTACAGTAAACGGAAAAAAACTCGATAAAGCTGTTCCTGTTGTTATCCAACCTGGACAAGCAAATAACACCGTTTCTATTGCGATAGGGTATGGTAGAACTAAAGCAGGTCTTTGTGGAAATGATATTGGAGCTAACGTTTATCCTTTTGTCGCTTTCAAAGATGGCAGTTTGAAGTTCGATGCTATCAATGTAACATTCGAGCCTACTGGAGACAGGACGCAAATAGCACAAACACAGACGCACCATACCATTATGGCTCGTCCTATTATTCAAGACTCAACTTTAAAAGAATACTTAGTCAATCCTGCTGCAGGAAGATATATTCCCCTTATACATACACCAGACGGCCCTAAACATCCGGAAGAGATTACTCTCTGGTCAGGTGAGCATAGCAAACCAAACCATCTTTGGGGAATGGTAATAGACCTTAACTCTTGCATTGGCTGTGGTGCTTGTGTAGTAAGTTGCCAAGTTGAGAATAACATACCTGTTGTTGGTAAGAAGGAAGTTATCAATAGGCGAGAAATGCATTGGCTAAGGATAGATAGGTATTACAGTAGTGAGGCTGAAACTCCGGAACTAAAAGAAAAGAAATATTTTATCAAGGACGAGGAATCGTCATATGATGATTTAGAAGCTGCTGCCGAAAACCCTCAAGTGACTTTCCAGCCTATGCTTTGCCAACACTGCAACCATGCTCCTTGCGAGACAGTTTGTCCTGTGGCTGCCACTACGCATAGTAGTGAAGGATTAAATCAAATGACTTACAACAGATGTATTGGAACAAGATATTGCGCTAATAACTGTCCTTATAAAGTAAGAAGGTTCAACTGGTTCAAATATTTCGACAACGAGAAATTCCCAGATAACACAGCGATGAATAACGCTCTTGGAAAGATGGTTCTTAATCCAGATGTAACTGTTCGCTCTCGCGGTGTAATGGAGAAATGTACTTTCTGTGTTCAAAGAATTCAAGAAGGCAAGCTTACTGCTAAAAAAGAAAGAAGAAGGCCTGTTGATGGGGAAATAAAGACAGCCTGTGCTGCAGCGTGTCCTACTGAAGCGATTTTATTTGGTGACTTAAACGATCCTGAGACGGTAGTTTATAACCAGATTAAGGTAGAGAATAAGGAAAGAGCTTACCATGTGTTGGAAGAAATAAACACTCAACCGAACATTTCTTACCTTACTAAAATCAGAAACATTTAATTGTTAAGAATATTAATTATACCACTGAGATAACAAAAGTCCAAATCAACATATGCAAGTTACTTCACCCGTTAGGCCGCCATTAGTTACCGGTGGTAAAACCGTAGCAGACGTCACTTATGACATTTCGAGGCAAGTAGAGGGCAAGCCTACCAAAGCTTGGATTATTGCTTTTACAATTTCTGTTATCACTTTAGCCTATGGTTCATATTGCCTATTCTATACTTGGTGGGAAGGTATTGGAGTTTGGGGGCTAAATAAGACCATTGGATGGGCTTGGGATATTACCAATTTCGTTTGGTGGGTTGGTATTGGTCACGCTGGTACGCTTATATCGGCCATTCTTTTGCTTTTCAGACAAAAATGGAGGACCTCCATTAATAGGGCGGCTGAGGCAATGACAATATTTGCAGTACTTTGTGCAGCAAGCTTTATCCTAGCTCACATGGGCCGTCCGTGGCTGGCTTATTGGGCATTGCCACTGCCAAATACATTTGGATCTCTTTGGGTAAATTTTAACTCGCCTCTTGTTTGGGACGTTTTCGCAATCAGTACTTACTTGACGGTATCTCTAGTATTCTGGTATGTTGGTCTCATTCCTGATTTTGCAACAATTCGTGAACGTGCTACTGGTATCAAGAGAACCATCTATGGTGTATTGAGCCTAGGATGGAACGGTTCTGCTAAAACTTGGTCAAGATATGAGGCAATAAGCTTAGTACTTGCAGGATTATCCACTCCTCTAGTACTTTCTGTTCACACAATTGTAAGTATGGACTTTGCAACCTCGGTGATACCGGGTTGGCATACAACTATATTTCCTCCATACTTCGTTGCTGGAGCGATTTTTTCTGGATTTGCAATGGTGTTGACATTAATGCTTATTACAAGGGTAGTTTTCAAGTTAGAAGATTATATAACCATCGAACACATTGAATCGATGAATAAAGTTATCGTTCTTACAGGTTCCATTGTGGGTATTGCTTATATCACGGAGTTTTTCATCGCATGGTATTCTGGAGTTCCTTATGAAAGATATGCCTTTATCAACCGTATGTCGGGTCCATATTGGTGGGCATATTGGTCAATGATGACTTGTAATGTGATCTCCCCCCAGTTATTCTGGTTCAGATCGGTTAGAAGAAATATAGTCATCACGTTTATCCTGTCGATTGTAGTTAATATTGGAATGTGGTTTGAGCGATTTGTAATTATTGCAACCTCTCTTCACAGAGATTACCTGCCATCAAGCTGGGCGATGTTTTACCCTACGATGTATGATGTAGGAGATTATATATTCTCTTTTGGTTTATTCTTTACGTTGTTTTTATTGTTTGCAAAATACTTTCCTGTGATAAACATGGCTGAAGTTAAAGCAATTCTTAAATCATCATCAAAACAAGAAATTAAGTAGTATGGAAAAGGGCAAAAATTTTGTACTTGGAATATTTAGCGATGAAGACGAGCTTATTGAAGGCGTTGGAAAGGTTCGCAAAGCTGGTGTTCGAATCCAAGAAGTTTACACTCCTTTTCCGGTGCATGGTCTTGACGCCGCTTTAGGATATAGTCCGTCAAATCTACCAATCGTTGCCTTCTTGTTTGGGATGACCGGTACCATACTCG
>DASVUU010000551.1:0-5302 GCA_036386935.1 Cytophagaceae bacterium
GGAATCCACATATAATGCTTGGCGATTGATGTCGTGCAGATAGTTATGATGGACGGAACCGTAAGAACTGTATTCTTTCACATCGATTCCCTCCTTTTCACAATTGTGGAGGTAATTGTATGAGACATCGAAATATTTACATCCCGCAATAGATATTGCCTCGTGGGGAGTCTCTACCCGAAATTGAATACCCTTAGGAGTCTTTTCTTTCGTATTTGCCTGCATGATTTCACAATAAGATACTTTCACAGAATCCGAATACCAGACCCCTATGCCCGAGCTCATTGCATACAAAATCTTACAATTTGTTATTTCCAGATTATGCGAGTTCTTGATGTAAATCCCTGCAGAATGTGAATCAAAAATGGTTATCCCCTCTACTCGGAGGTAGCTTGCACCCTTGATATTGAAAGATCCGTTATTTGTCGCCAGCTGAAAGCCCTCTCTGCCTTCCGGGACGCTGCTCAAATATTGATTGGCATTTATTGTAACCTTCTTACCAGGCTCAGCCATGATCGTAACCCAGGCTTGGGGTGTTCCAGAATTTTTAACTTCCAATGCATCACTGATAAAATAACCTCCTTCCTTAATGACTAGGGTGTCTCCTAAAAAAGTGTTGTCAAGCCCTTTCTGAACGGTCAAAAATGGAGAGGAATTGGAACCTGATGAAAGATCGTTACCAATTGGTGAAACAAATAAAGTTTTAGCAGGAAGACATCGGAAATGAGCCAAAGTCAACAGTGAGAAAATTAATGACGTAAGCCACTGGAAATTTGCGTTCATTTATTGAAGTTAAAGCAGAAAATTATACTAATTTCTTGAAATAATCTAATAGTTAATCAACCGGATAAAATAAATTTTCAATATTGAAGATCAAGAGTATACAATTGATTGACTTCTCTTTATTAATTATTACATTTCCGCTAGGGAGATAACTGTAAGGATGAACGTTATTGGACAGAATCTCGATAGGGCTTTAGCCATTCTATGGCTTTATCCTTAGTTCGAAAGAATTCCGTCTTAACGGTTGGTTGTTGGAATTTGATAAAAAGTGAACTAGCCAGCCAAGCGACATAATTATGTAAAAGAAAGGCAGCGGCACTCAAATACTTTATTGATTCAGTAGTTGCAAAGTAGTCTCTCGTTTGTCCATTCATATATTTTATATTCTGAGTGTCCACAAAAAGAGGCAACGTTACTTCGTTAGACACTTCAAGGCGAAGCCCAACTATTTTTTTTGCCATCTCTAAAGTAATTTCAGTGAAGGCTGGTTTAAAGACTTCCATAATAATACCTTCTTCTATCCAAATTTCGACATAATCATTTTCTCTAAATGATTTGCCACTACTACGCGGATTCACCCTATCCATTGTTTGCCCGTATGTTGTAAATAGAAAACACTTTAACTAATCGAACTTTGTATGAAAAAAAACGTCGTAAATTTAGTCAATGAGATCGTCAATTCCTCTAAAGAACTAGGAATAGCTCAATTAATCACTGAAGATGATCATTATAATGGAAGAGAAATAACGATCGCTGGGAAAAAGCTTCTGAATTTTGGTTCCTGCTCCTACCTCGGCCTAGAGCTTGATGAAAGGTTGAAGAATGGCGCGATTCAAGCGATCCAAAAATTCGGCGTTCAGTTTTCTTCTTCGAGAAGCTATGTTAGATGCACCTTGTATAACGAGGCCGAAGACCTAGTTGGCAAGATATTCAATGCACCTATTGCGTTATCCACAAACGTATCTATTGGACATCATGGTGTAATGCCTATCGTTGTAGAGGAAGATGATGCCATTATATTAGACCAGCAAGTTCACGCGAGTGTACAAGATGCAGCTGTAAAAATGAAAGCATTTGGCGTAAAGGTTACCACTATACGGCACAACGACCTCGATCATCTCAAAGAAAAAATAGAGGACCTGCAATCAACCTCAAAAAAAATTTGGTACATGCTTGATGGAGTATACAGTATGTATGGAGACTTTGCTCCGATAGAGGATTTAGTGAAACTGCTTTCTAGCTATGAGAAGCTGCACTTGTACATCGACGATGCCCATGGAATGGGTGCGTTTGGAGATAACGGCGAGGGATATATTTTGAGCAAGGTAAAAATGCATGCCAAAATGATTGTCGGAACGAGCCTTAATAAAGCGTTCGCAGCAGGTGGAGGAGTCTTTGTTTTTCCAACACAAAGTCTTTGTGACAAAGTCAAAAATTGCGGAGGCTCATTTATGTTTTCTGGTCCACATCAAATAGCTCAACTCGGAGCGATGGTTGCCTCAGCCAAAATATTTCTGAGTACAGAAATAGGTATACGGCAGAGTGTATTAAATGAAAGAATAGCATATTGTCACGCCCTGCTTGAAAGGAAAGGATTGCCCGTCGTGTCAAATCCAGAAACGCCAATATTTTTCATAGGCTTAGGACTGGTTAGGGTGGGGCACAATATGGTTCAAAGGGTTATCAACGATGGTTGTTATGTAAATATCTCGGCATTTCCTGCCGTGCCTGAAACCTGCACGGGCATCAGGTTTACCATCACATGGCATCATACGAAAAAAGATATTGAAAAGCTCGTAGATACGATCGCTTACCACTTCCCATTAGCACTGAGTGAAGAAGGCCGAAGCATGGAAGACATTTTTAGAGCCTTCCGAAAAGTATCAAACCTAAGGAGGATCGTAAATGAAAATTTTACCTATGCGCCCCTAAGCGATTTTCAAATATTACACTATCAATCTATCAACGAGATCTCCAAGGAGAAATGGAACTCGTATTTTGAAAAGCAAGGCAATATGGATTGGCTTTCATTATCCATCCTTGAGAAGAGCTTCCGCAACAATCAACAGCCAGAAAACAACTGGGATTTCCACTATTATTTTGTCAATGATAGAAATGGTAAAACCATTGTAGCTACATTCTTTACAATTGCCATAACCAAGGAGGACATGGTAGATAAGGCTATTATTTCTAAGAAGATTGAAAGTGAAAGGAAGCGAGATCCTTATTATCTTTCTGCCCTTACCATGATGATGGGGTCTCTACTTACAGAGGGCGACCACCTATACCTAGATAGAACATGCGAAAAGTGGAAACAAGCTATGATGTTGCTCTTAGACAACGTCTGGAAAGAACAAGACAAACACAACGCTACTCTCCTGAACCTGCGGGACTTTAATCCTGAAGATTTGGAACTGCGACAATTTTTTAAAGACCAGGGGTTTTTGCCGCTGGGCATACCACCTACCCACGTTGTTTCGCAAACGAAATGGGAAAATCCCGAGGCCTATCTACAAAGCTTGTCCTCCGACCAACGCTACTATGTCAGAAAGAAAGCATTGGCCTTTGAATCTTATTACGATGTAAAAATCAATGTTAATCCTACGTCAGAGGAAACGAGTCATTACTACAGTTTGTATAAAAACGTGTCACATAAAAGCTTCGAGATATCAGGCTTTGACCTCCCAGAAAAGCTATTTTCCAGCCTCATTGCCGATGGGTCGTTCGAAGTGATAGAGCTGCGTTTGAAATCGGCGGTGTCGTGCCACACAAACCAAAAGCCTATAGGCGTTGCAATAAACAGAAAGACGAAGGACGGTTATACCTTTCTGCTGACTGGGATGGATTACAACTATCTTGAGCAATACAATTTATACCCACAGATACTCTGGCAGATTGTGAGACGTGCAAATGAGTTGAATGCTAAGTCTATTGAACTAGGTTTGACAGCGTCTCAAAACAAGAGAAAATTTGGGGCTAAGGTGATAGAGAAGATGGCTTATGTTCAGATGAAGGATACTTACAATAGGTCCATCATTGAGCTGATTTCTACTGAAGCTGTGCCTGTAAATTAGCTGATTTGTTTAATCATCAAAGAGTTCACGATCCAAATCGTGGACTCTTTTTACCAATCTAAGATCATTAGTGTTTCAAAAATGTAAAGGCATATACAAGGCCATCTATTCTACCAGCAAAGATTGAAAAAGAAATATTCAGGCTTACAGGAATATTCTGACCACACCACAACAGGTTGGTTTGTATACCCCTCAAGGTTCCTTCCGTTTTGATTAATTCGTCGATAGCGGTAAAATCTTCAAAAATAGAATTAATATATAGTCCAACCAGTTTTTCTGAGCTGAATTCAAATTGATTCGTTTTGCCAGGATGGATAAAGGTAATGCTTCCCTCAACATCCGTTACTATAGCCATCTTGTCAGGTAGTTCCAAAGCATCGAAAATTGTAGAGACCAATCTTTTATGCATCGCCCATTTCTGGTATTCATCATTTAGCATATTCAACCCAACCGTCACCATTGCAGCATTCTCGTCGTCTGTAGTTACTTCAGGAAGTCTTAAACCAAAGTTAAAAATGCCCATTTCACTAAGTACCTCCATCATCCGTTCGTAAACCTTATCATTGGCTCCTAACAGAAAGTTGGCTTCTTGTACCCTAAGATTGGCCATTTGGACAAGATGGGTAAGTTTATGCTTTTCCTTATTTAGATCTGCATCCGACGAAACAATTTCACTGAAATCTGCTAATAAGTTCAAAGTTTGGTCAAATCGGTTTTTCATATTGATAAAAATTTGCTAGTCCGGCTAATTAAAAGTTTGGAAATACGAATATATTATTTTCAAACAATAATTAATCATAAAAATGTCATTTGTCGAAAAATAATTGAAGTACGTAGAAAAATTCCACACAAATATCGGAATAGAGCCAAAAAAAAAAGTGGAATGGTATGGTTCAACATACACATTCCACTTTTCTGATTTAAGCGATTTGTTTAACCCCTCAGTTATGACCCTCCATAGGCAGGTTTATCAATATTAGGCTTGTCTAGGTTTCTATTCTTATGTGATATATTTAAAACCTTTGGATCTGGCTCTTCATTTTCATCTGTATATTTCATCCTAATCTCTTCTGTCGCCTCTAACTTTTCATTGTCAAGCACCTTTGTTTCAGCTTTGGAGTGCTCAGTATGGCTAGGGCTCCCCATCGGCGACTTTGTATTTGTTTGCTTTGCTTTATATGGCATAGTCGTAAAGTTTAAATTATTACTTGTAACCTTATAGTTAAACTATGCAGCAGTTAGGAAAGTTAATTTTACTAACTAAGTGACTATATTTTAGTTGCTTAAAATGAATAAGTTTAAATTAGAAATGACGGTCGGTACTTTTATAGGACATTTTTTCTTCTAACTTCTGTTGGGGAAAACCCTGTTTTTTGCCTAAAAAGTCTTGAAAAATAAAAGACGGATTGAAAGCCTGTAATACCGGCAATCTCTTTAATCCCTTT
>DASVUU010000552.1:0-2715 GCA_036386935.1 Cytophagaceae bacterium
TGCACCCTTAATGATAGATATTTTGGATGCAATGAAAGGGTCGACTTCTGGCGCATGTTCAGTGCCCCATTGTTGTCCTTCTTGTCTGATGCCATTGTTTAGTATTAGCACCCGATTACCGTACATTCCCTGAACTACTGGTTTAAAGATAGAGGGACCTGTTTGTAAGGTGCTGACACCTGGTAAGTCTTTGATCGCTTCACCAAGTGATAGGCCACGAGTTCTTTGTAATGCCTTTCCTTCAATGGTAAGAGTTTGCTGCGTACTTAATTCTTGCGGTCGTGATGAGGTGATTACAACTGATTCTAGAAAGCAGGTATCTGAATGTAGAATAAATTGTCTGAAATTATTTTCTGTAAGATTTATACTAACTGAGACTGTTTTATACCCAAGTGCTTCGCACGTCACTTTGATGGTTCCTGCACACATGGAAGTGATGAAATATTCACCTTTGATATTAGTGACAGTTCCGGCGTGCCGATCGTCTATGCTAATATTGGCTCCGTATAATGGTTCTTTTGTTTCACCATCGTAAACCGTCCCTGAGAGATTCAATGAGCAATCTGTAACCCCAATAGAGTCTAATTGAGCATCGGTTTCGCCAAATGCGAATAGAATAAAGAATACAATGATGTTGTATCTATTTTTCAATTTCTGTGAGAGGAAAGGATAATTAGGATTAATGCAAACATCTAAAACGTGTTGCAATTTGCTACTAGACGAGCGGAAAAAAGGAAGGCGGGCCTCTTTGTGGAAACTCTGCACTTACAGAGTTGGCAGCTAATGTCTCGAATGATAAATGATTCCTGTAAATAAGTAACGGGGCAATGGATATCGACCTTTCGGAATAGAAAAGATCGTGTAGTAAATCCAGAGAGCAGATTTTACACTTAGCTTCTTCCTTATGCACCGAAGCTTTTTGATCATCGGTGTGTTTCTCAGAACAAGGCTGACTGCAATGGTTGTGAAATAAATTAGAAATCACCTGAGTAAACAACATGCTACTCAAAAGAATCAAAGTAAGTACGCTATGCGAGAATTTAACTTTCACTTTGCTTCAAAACATTTCAATTGCAACATTGTTTCAAACATATTAAATATTTTACGTTTTTGCAAAAACAATTGATATTTGAGCCGGGCCCGATGATTGATAAGTGATCGATAATTTATAATTTTAAATTCTTTAAAAAGGAAGAATGAAGGAGAGTCCTCAAGACATACTGCGTGCTCATAATATAAAATATACTCCCCAGCGGGCTATGCTACTCAAGGTTTTTATCCAAAAGGATAAAGCGATGAATCTTCCTGAATTGAATAAATACTTAAAGGATTTTGATAGAATTACCTTGTACCGAAGCCTCAATGCCTTTGAAGAAAAGGGGCTTATTCATAAGATTCCGGACAAGGATGGAAATGCCTATGCGCTTTGCAAACATTCACCCATTGAACATTCGCATGAAGACAATCATGTCCATTTTAAATGCAACAATTGTGAAATGACTTTATGTCTTGACGAGTTGGAAATACCCCAAATCCCGTTGCCTAAAAAGTTTGTAGCCACAAAGTATAACTTTTTAATTGAAGGAATTTGCGGTAACTGTAGCAGTGCAGTAAAGAAGTAAAGCTGTTTATCGCTTTTTGATTAGTAAAAAAACAAATAGATAAGATTTGTTACCCATTAGCTTCTAACGTTTGTCTAAAGTTGTGTCTTGAACTGGCATCTAAATAACTATTTTCGTTGAACGAACACTAACCTCGACGGCCAAATCGTTAGAGATGCACCTCCTCATTTTGGTAGTAAGGATGTTTATTATTATTTCCTTTTTTGAATATCTATTCGGGATCATTGATTTTTTGTATTGAAGAAATAAGGGATTAATACAATTTGGTCAATTATTCTTTAGATTTTTCCACCAAGGGCAGTTTCGGTGGATAACTCCTTTAATTTGATTGCTCAAGCCTTTCTCATTTTGGATAAATTTGCCTAACTTGCTCCTGTATTTTTAATTCACAAAATCAGTTTATTTAAATCCTTCTATGGCCGAAGAACACAACATTATCCCCATAAATATTGAAGATGAGATGAGAGGTGCCTACATAGATTATTCTATGTCGGTAATCATTTCACGAGCACTCCCAGATGTAAGAGATGGCTTGAAGCCTGTGCATCGAAGGGTGTTATTTGGTATGTATGAGTTGGGGGTTAATTATAACAAGCCGCATAAAAAATGTGCAAGAATAGTTGGAGATGTTTTGGGTAAGTATCATCCACATGGCGATGCATCGGTTTATGACACCATGGTGAGAATGGCCCAGGATTGGTCGCTGAGATATCCTTTAGTTGATGGACAAGGAAACTTTGGATCGATAGACGGCGATTCGCCAGCAGCGATGAGGTATACGGAGGCGAGGCTAAAAAGAATGGCTGAAGAACTGGTGACCGATATCAACAAAGAAACCGTTGATTTTCAAGCCAACTACGACGACTCTACGGTCGAGCCTACTGTGCTTCCAGCTAAAATCCCAAATCTCCTAATCAATGGAACCTCAGGTATTGCCGTGGGTATGGCCACCAATATGGCACCGCATAACCTAACAGAAGTTGTAGATGGCATCGTGGCTTATATTGACAACAATGACATCACCATTCATGAGTTGATGGAATTCATAAAAGCGCCTGATTTTCCTACAGGTGGAACAATCTATGGCTATCAG
>DASVUU010000553.1:0-2410 GCA_036386935.1 Cytophagaceae bacterium
CAAACATTGTTACCAATGGTAATAGGGAAAGCGTATTCATATTCCTCATTTCTAGGTTCGTGATGAATAGGATGACCGGCGGTAAAAAGGCAAACGTTAGGTGCAATGAATACATTGTCTCCAATGGACACTTTTGCGCAGTCTAATATAATTAGATTGTAGTTTGAATAGAAATTCTCACCAATCGAGATATTATAACCATAATCACATCTAAACGGCGGTTCAATAAAAAATTTTGAAGAGACCTTGCCAAATAGCACCTCAATAATGGCATTTCGCTCGTCTATCTGGCTAGGTCTTAGAATATTGAAGTCAAAAATCAGCTCCTTAGCTTTTTGTCTTTCTTTAAGAAGCAATTCGTCAAAAGCCTTATAAGGCTTTCCGTTGAGCATTTTGGTTTTTTCTTCGCTCATGTCTTCATGATACATTAAAAAACTAGAAGCTTAAAAACCGTACATCAACTGATGGGGTTCTAATAATTCAAATTCGGCCCAAGCCACTTCTCCACCTCTTCAATACTGAGTCCCTTCCTAACGGAATAATCAACAGCCTGATCTTTTTCTATCTTTCCTAAACCAAAATATTTCGACTCTGGGTGAGAGAAATAAAGTCCACTTACAGAAGAGGCAGGATACATCGCATAGCTTTCTGTCAATTGAATATTGGTTCTTCCTTCTGGATCGAGCAAGTCGAATAGTGTCCTCTTTTCCGTATGGTCTGGGCAGGCAGGATAACCGGCAGCAGGTCTGATACCGGCATACTCTTCACGTATCATAGCCTCGTTGTCCAAGCTTTCTTCTTTTGCATATCCCCAAAACTCTCTTCTGACTCTTGCATGCATACATTCAGCAAATGCCTCTGCTAGCCTATCGGCTATGGCTTTGATCATGATGCTGTGGTAGTCGTCATGGTCTTTTTCGTAGGCCTCAATAAGCGTTTCAATTCCGATTCCCGCAGTGACAGCAAAACCGCCAATGTAATCAGCTACTCCTGAGCCTACTGGCGCAATGTAATCTGATAGAGCAATGTTTGGTAACCCCTTCCCTTTAAGGCCCTGCTGTCTTAAGGTATGTAAAACATAGGTAACTTTTGCTCGGTCTTCACGATAAACTTCATGGCTGTGGTTCCCATGATCTATCACTTCTTTCTTAAAGTCATACAATGCTATGTCATCGTCACCCTGACAGTTCGCCGGATAAAATCCCACAACTGCTTTAGCTTTCAATAATTTCTTTTCTATTACATTCTTCAGCATTACCTGCGCATCATCATAGAGCTTTTTCGCCTCGTCCCCCACATATTCGTCCTCAAATATCTTGGGAAACTTGCCTCGCAATTCCCAGGTCTGGAAGAAAGGCGTCCAGTCAATGTATTTGCTTATCTCAAATAGGGAATAATCATCGAAATATTTATTGCCTAAAAATGCTGGCTTAGTAACGTTTGTGTGGGCCCAATCAATCTTAGTTTTATTCTCACGAGCTGCCACAAGCGATATATAGTTTTTATCTTTCTTTCGGCCTGCATGTTCCTCCCGCATCTTTTTGTACTCATCCTTCACGTTTACAAAAAACGCCTCCTTTTGGCCCTCACTAAGTAGGCTACTAGCTACAGGTACGCTTTTAGAAGCGTCCAATACGTGCACCACAGGGCCACTGTACATTGGATCAACCTTTACTGCAGTATGGATTCTGCTCGTGGTTGCCCCACCAATAAGCAATGGTATTTTGAAGCCCTCTTTTTCCATCTCCTTAGCCACATTCACCATTTCATCTAGGGAGGGCGTTATCAGGCCAGACAGGCCAATTATATCAACATTTTGCTCTTTAGCGACCTTTAAGATTTGCTCAGCGGGAATCATCACGCCTAAGTCAATAATCTCAAAGTTATTACAGGCTAACACTACTCCCACAATGTTTTTGCCGATGTCATGCACATCGCCTTTGACAGTTGCCAAAAGTATTTTGCCTGCATTTTTACTTTTGTCCCCACTAATCCTTTTCTCCTCCTCCAAAAAAGGCAATAGATATGCCACCGACTTTTTCATTACCCGAGCACTTTTTACTACTTGCGGTAAAAACATCTTACCTGACCCAAAGAGATCTCCTACCACATTCATTCCTGCCATCAATGGCCCCTCGATGACTAACAAGGGGCTGCCATATTTTATTCTGGCCTCTTCAGTGTCCGCATCTATAAATTCAATTATACCTTTTACCAGGGCATGAGAAAGCCTATTCTCTACTGTCCCCTTTCGCCATTCTTCATCAACAACTTGTACTTTCCCTTTGCTTTTTACTTGCTCCGCAAATTCCAGCATTCTCTCTGTTGCATCATCACGTCTGTTTAGCAATACATCCTCTACCCTTTCCAAAAGATCTTTTGGAATGTTGTCGTAGACCTCGATCATGCT
>DASVUU010000554.1:0-7259 GCA_036386935.1 Cytophagaceae bacterium
GAGTCCCCGATGAGCTCATGTCGCTTGTATTTATAGGCAGGGTCTGTCGGGTAATTGCTATCTCCAAACTCATATTCTTTGCCATCCTTCTCCATGATCCATTTGTATTTAGGCTTTTCCTCAGGTTGCATGAGTTTAGGAAGGTAATTGCCAACTTTATAGTTTAGGTTATCTATAAGGGGCAGATGTTCTACAATGTAATAGCCAATGCCAAAGGTGAAAACGAATACAAAAAGCATGACCATGTTTGCCATTTTCTCTGTCATGAAAGGTTTAAAGTCATTTCTTCTTGCGAAGATGACGAGGATGAGAAATAAAGTAACAACGTTCTTGTAGAAGGACTCTAATGGACTCATTTTGATAACGGTACCGAAACATCCGCATTCTTTGACCTTATCAAAATAGAAAGAATAAAAAGTAAGGAACGTAAAGAAGATGGTAAGCAACAATGCCACTAGAATCGTTTTGTTCATTTTGTAATTCAAAATGATAGCGATTCCTAAAATCACTTCAAAGGCGCATAGTACCAGTGATAAAAATAGTGTATAAGGCAAAAAATGATGGAATATTGGGGAGAAGTCCGATGAAAACACCTCGAAGTATTCATTGAGCATATAAGCCGTACCATACGGATCATTTAGTTTTACCGCTCCTGAAAAAATGAATAATCCACCGATAAGTATGCGAATGATTTGGGCAACAATTTTCATATAATTATTAAATTATTCTTTTATAAAATCCATTTTAATTAGGCAAAAAACCGCATAGTTTATCATGTCTTGGTAGTTTGCATCTACACCTTCAGAAATGCGGGTTTTGCCTGCATTGTCCTCTATTTGTTTCACTCGGAATATCTTCATCAAAATGATATCCGTTATCGAACTAACTCTCATCTCTCTCCAGGCTTCTCCATAATCATGATTCTTCTTTGATAGCAAGTCACGTGTGTGATTGATATGCTTATCATATAATTGAATGACTGTTTCCAACGGTAGTTCTAAAGGATGAGATGGAGAAAGTTCTAATTGCATCAACGCGATGACGCAGTAGTTTATGATACCAACAAATTCGGAAGTAATGTTATCTTCAACCAATTGTGTCCCCTTGTCCTGTATCGAACGAATTCGTTGCGCCTTTATAAAAATCTGATCCGTGATAGAAGGTAGCCTCAAAATACGCCAAGCTGTACCATAGTCCATCGTCTTATTGAGGAATAATTCTTTACAAGCATTTATCACTTGTTGGTATTGGTTTATAGTTTGATTAATCAATTTTTAAATGGTATAATTAATGCTAAAAAAATATGTCCTTGGAAACGAAAGATACAGGTTTTTATTCAAAAAAAACATTGAACCTGAGGGGAAAACTAATCGATCTTAGTGGACCTATCGCCATGGGGATTTTAAATGTAACTCCTGATTCATTTTTTGACGGAGGTAAATATTTTAATGAAAAGTCAATCATTAAAAGGGGACAAGAAATTCTAAAAGAGGGTGGAACAATCATCGATGTTGGTGGATATTCTTCTAGACCTGGAGCTGCTGATATTAGCGAAGAGGAGGAAATAGCCAGAGTTATTCCAGCGATAAGAGCACTTATCAGAGAGTTCAGCGATTGCGCAATCTCGATTGATACTTTTAGATCTTCAGTGGCCACCGCAGCAGTTTCTGAGGGTGCTTGTATGATAAATGATATCTCTGGAGGCGAATTGGATGCAAAAATGTTCGAAAGCCTTTCACATTTACAAGTTCCGTATGTTCTTATGCATATGAGGGGAAATCCACAAACAATGATCGCGGAAAACAATTATAATGATATCATCAGTGATATGATTGCCTATTTCCATTCGAAGTTGTACCAGCTAAGACAATTAAAGGTTAAAGACGTCATTATTGACCCTGGTTTCGGTTTTGCAAAAAATATAAGTCAGAACTACCATGTGCTTAAAAATCTGGAAGATTTTGAAATATTAGATTGCCCGATCCTTGTAGGGCTTTCCAGAAAATCCATGGTTTATAAGAAATTAGGATTGCCGGTCGAAGAAGCAGGAAATGGCACAACGGCCCTGAATATGGCAGCGGTGATGAGCGGAGCTTCCATCTTAAGAGTTCATGACGTTAAGAATGCAATTGAAACGATTAAACTATACAATGAACTTAAATAAAAGTTGAGATTGTCTATGCAAGAATTTATTAAGACATTTGATTATTAAATATATAACTCGTTAGTGGTTTTACTTTTTCATATAGGATTTCTTGAAATTACCTGGATAGATGTTGCCGATATTTTATTGGTAAGCTTTCTACTGTTTCAGCTGTATAAACTCGTAAGAGGAAGTGCTGCTGTCAAAATATTTTTAGGAATTCTTTCAGTTTACCTACTTTACTTAGTAGTAAAAGCTCTAAAAATGGAGCTACTTACCACTATTCTGGGGCAATTTATCGGTCTAGGATTTATAGCAGCGCTAATATTATTCCAGCAGGAAATACGGAAGTTTCTATTGCTTATAGGGAAATCCTCTACCTTTAATGAATCATTTTTCAGTGGTTGGCCATGGGGAACAAAGGTGAAGAAACCTGAAAACATGAATTTGTCGCCAATTGTAGAGACTGCAAAAATACTCGGAGGTACGAACACAGGCGCATTGATAGTATTTCCCAGAAGCAGCGAATTACAATTTTATGCAGATTCAGGCGACTTGATTGATGCTGAAATTTCTAAACGGCTATTAATCGCGATATTTCAAAAAAATAGTCCATTACATGATGGGGCGGTTATTATTTCAAAAGGAAGAATCAAAGCTGCTAGATGTATATTGCCGGTTTCAGAGAGCACAGATTTGCCTGCCCACTTTGGTCTACGCCATCGGTCCGCAATTGGGATAACGGAGGTCACCGATAGCATTGTATTGGTTGTATCAGAGGAAACAGGGCAGATCTCAGTAGCGGTTGACGGGCAAATTTCTACAAACCTTTCAAAGTCAGAGCTTAAAGCAAAGCTAAATTTTTATTTGTATGGTGTAGAAAAAGCTGTGAAAGAGGAATCTGAGCAGATTCAAAAATAAAAGGCTAAACTTCGATAGGCTTATCTGTAGCTTTTCAACAAGTATTTAATTCTCAAATCATTTATTAAAAATTTTTTCTGCTCGGTGAAGCTTAGCGGATGGACCTGCTCAAAAATATCTTTCAATTCCTTCCATCTATCTGGTTCCGCCTGCAAGAAAGCATTGGAGTCAATATTCTTTTTGGCGCAATATTCTTCCCAAGTCATCTCGCAAAGATATAATTATGTTTAAATAAATTTCTACGTAAACAAGAATCCGTTTACGGGGTTATTTTAAAACTATTTGTTTACCGTCTGACCCTAGACACTCAAAGGTTGGTTGTGCTAAATTAAATAAAATTATTACTCGTATGGAATGAGCTCGGGAAGGTCTCTTGATTGAGATGATTGACCCGCGAATTTCATGCAATAACTCAAAATAATAAACACATGAAAAAGGAACTTAGAGAAGAAATAAAAAACGGAAAGGTTAAGAAAAATTCTAACCTTACAAAGCTTATCCAAGACAATAAAGGGACTATCAAGGCTTTGGGTATTGCTTCATTTGTTGCTTTGGCTGGTATTTCTACAGCAAAATTACTTCAGGATAAAAAGATAATGAAGAAGTTGAAAAAAGGATTGAAGATGCCTAAAAGCTTCAAAACTATTGAAGATTTCCTGGCGTTGAAAAAAGGTGAAGAGAATAACGAAGGTAAAGGAAGGCCTGCCGCCAGAAAAAAAAAAGCTCCGGCAAAAAACGGTGAGACTATAGCATAAATTAGAGCGGAAACGCTCTTTTTTTTGTCTCACATTTATTATTTTAGAAATAAGATTTTATTTAGAGAATAGCAAATGACAAAGTAGATGAAAAGAAGATTGAATAAGCGTCATGATTTATCTGAATTGGCTGTAAACGAAAAGGGCCAGCTCTGTGAGGTGATAAATTTAGCTGGAAATAAATATGTTCACGTATTCAATTATCTGAAAAAGGACAACTGGTCTGGCATCACATTTAGTTTCGATAAGAAATATGTATCTAAGAAAAATCAATGGTAGTCAGACAGTAGTATTCTTCAACATATGTTAATTTTTGGTAGCCATCTCCACTAAGCAATCTATCCATTCCTCGCTATTATTGAGGCTCTCCACCAACTGCCATCTCTTACCTCCTTTTTCCTCAAATAGCTCCTTATATTCTACCCCGCCTTCAATAGTTGTTTCAAGGCAGTCTGCGATAAAGGAAGGCGAAAAGGCCAATATGCTTTTGGCGCCCTTATTTATAAGCTCTGGTATCATTTCATCGGTATATGGTTTTATCCAAGGAGTTTTTCCTAACCTCGACTGAAATGCAACTGTATATTTTCCCTCAGGAATACCCAATTCTTTTACCAACAAACGGGTGGTTTCGTAACATTGTGCCCTGTAACAATGGCGATTCTTCGAATGATATTTTGCACAACACTTATCATTTATTTGACAATAACTGTCTACAGAAGATTTTTTGATCTGTCTTTCTGGAATACCGTGATAGGTGAATAAAAAGTGATCAAAATCCTCCTTTTGCATGTAAGCACGGCCTCTTGCGGCGAAAGCCTTTATAAACAAAGGGTGATCGAAAAATTTGCTTATAATTTTCAGCTCTGGTATTACCTGCCACTTTCCAATGTATTTCATCGCGTCTTCTATGGCCGAGCCTGTAGACGCTGAGGCGTATTGGGGGAAAAGCGGAATGATTACTATGTTGTTTAAACCTAAGCCTGCAAGTTCGTCTACCGCCTCTTTCATGGTGGGATTTTGATAACGCATCCCCAAAACCACCTTGTAATCACTGCCTAATCTGTCCTGTAGAAGTTTCTTTACCTCTTTCCCATATATCAATAGAGGCGAGCCGTCTTCCTGCCATAACTCCTTGTATACCTTAGCCGACTTCGGTGCTCGAAACGGCGCTATTATCCCATTTATAAGAAAAAAACGATTTACAACCGGTATATCTATTACTCGCTCATCCATTAAAAACTCTCGTAAATACTTCCGTACGTCTGAGGTGGAAGGACTGTCTGGTGTGCCCAGATTGATCAATAATATGCCAGTTTTCATTTGATGAATTTAAATTATCACGATTGTTTACTCTTACTTTCGCTCTCTAACAAATAAAGAATAGATAAGGCGAAAATAAGGTTGCAACTTTATCAAAATTAAATCATCCTGGAATAATTACTACTAGAATAGACTATTAAATAATTCTAAGCTTGGGTTAAAAGTAGCGGGCGTCTAACGTATAAATATGTTTTGTATCATTGAACTCAAGTATTTGCTGAAGTAGCCTTGTCATCATTCCACCAGCCGCACTTACCAGCCATTTTCGTCCTAAACCTTTCCTTCTCTTCAGGGCTTAAACCGGCAATTTTGTCTTCCCACCTTTTTCGCCAGTGGGTTTTGTCCATATGTTCGCATCCGCATTTTGACCAGTTCGGCTTAAATCCACCGAATAGTATTTTACTTAATAATAGGATTCCAACGGCCTGTATAAAGGTGATTTGAGGTCCATTAAATATTTGCGGAACTAAGTAGTTCCAAAGGCTCATTGTGACGCCTCCAATTAATACAAAAAAAAGCAAGCAAAATACTACTGCTTTAAACCCATTTTTTATTAGCCAGCTTTTCATAGTTTCTTATATTTTTAACTGTTAAATAATTCTTTATAAACATCTTTTAATTGCTCCCTCAAATAGAGGATAGCATATCTTTTTCTGGAGATGAGGGTGTTAATAGGAATACCAGTCTCAAGTGAAATTTCCTTAAAACTCTTTTCTTCTAATTCATTCCAGACAAAAGCTTGCCGTTGTTCTTTGGGAAGTTCATCAAGCGCAACTTCAATGGCATTCCAAATTAATTCGCGGGTCATGATCTCATCAGTGCCATCGTCTGGGTGAAACAGCGTTTGAAGAAATGAACCCTTTTCCTCATTTTCCGAGTCATTTTGGGGACTCATGTAAACAGGCTTCATTTTTCTATGCCGGTCAATGATCTTGTTTTTCGCCACGCGGTACAACCAGGAAGCTATTTTCTCTATAGGAGCTACAGGATCATAGACCTGAGTAAACTGATAAAAAACATCTTGCAAGACATCTTCGGCATCCGCAGGCTGGGGGACCCGCTTTTTTATAAATTCAAACAAACGCTTCCTTTCCGCGCGGAAAGCTGTATTTACAGTTTCATTTTTATAAGCGTTCATTTTTAAATCCTGGATAAGTAAATTTTCCATATTAGAAAGATAGACGGGCAGGGAAAAAAAATATTTTAAGTTGGAATATACTCAAAACTAATTCCTCATTAATCCCAAATTGAGGGTTTGGGTTAAATTAATTTTGGTGCTTTCTATCTTTTGAGATAAGCCTTTAGGTCAACTTTTATCTCATTTGCCATCACATATAAACCTACGATATTGGGAATGGCCATCGCAAAAATCATGGCATCGGAAAATACCACAACATTGTCTAATGTCATTGACGACCCAATTATGGTAAAGCAGCAGAAGATAAATTTGAAGGAGAGATCTGAAAATTTGCTGGCGCCAAAAAGGTAATTCCAGGATTTCGAGCCATAATAGGACCATGACAGCATAGTTGCATAGGCAAAGAGTAACACTGCTATTGCTAGTACATAAGGAAACCAAGAAATGACTTGAGCAAAAGCTGCAGAAGTTATTGCTATACCATTTAGATCATTTCCAGTATAGGTTTTTGAAATTACAATTATCAGAGCTGTCATTGTACAAACAACAACAGTATCGATAAAAGGCTCTAGGAGACCTACCATTCCTTGCGTAATGGGCTCGTTCGTTTTCACTGCTGCATGGGCAATTGGTGCAGAACCGATACCCGCTTCATTCGAGAAGGACGCCCTTTGAAATCCCTGGAGTATGACTCCCGCAATTCCTCCTTTTATGGAATCGGGACTCACTGCTCCGTCTAAGATAGAGAAGATGGCTTGTGGGATGTATTTGTAGTGAAAGAATATGATCACAAAGCCAGCAATCATATAGATGCCACACATGAATGGCACCAAAATTTCGGCTACTCTTCCAATGGCCGTGATGCCTCCAATGATCACTACGCCCACAGCAATAGCCATAAATAAGCCAATGATCCAGGTATTGGACTGGATATAGCTATTGTTATTGAAGAATACGTCGGATACTTGGGAAGCCGCCTGAT
>DASVUU010000555.1:0-3847 GCA_036386935.1 Cytophagaceae bacterium
CTATGCTGTTGTCCTCATTGCCTTTTTCTACTTTTAGAACAAATTCAGGGGATGGGAGGGAAGTATAGTTTTTCTTCTCGACATTAAAATAAGAGAAGTTAAAAGGTTTGAGATTATATTCTCCCGC
The DNA here is from genome assembly GCA_036386935.1 of Cytophagaceae bacterium. Taxonomy (GTDB): domain Bacteria; phylum Bacteroidota; class Bacteroidia; order Cytophagales; family Cytophagaceae; genus DASVUU01. The sequence continues at coordinate 128 of DASVUU010000555.1, forward strand.
GTGCCTAGGAATCAATAAATACTCGAATGTTTTGCTTCCAGACGCTCCGTTTTCCGTAACCTTGATATCTTCAGTTATCTTTGGGTCATAAGTTTCTATGTCTGGTGGAAATTGAAGCTTAAAAGGCTCTATCAACTTCAAATTGCCCTTGCCCGATATCTTGATTTTAAGCGTCACTGGCTCATTCGATTTTGTTGTTTGTCTATCAAGCCGAGCCTCCATAGAATAATTGCCTACGGCGCCTGTAAAGCCTTCTGGCTCTCCGCTTGGGAGATCCTTTACAGTGATTTTTACAGGATCACTCTTTAACATCTGCTTATAATCCTGATATGGACTTCCAAAGAATGGATCATTGAAAAAGTCATCGAAAGGATCATTAGATTTTGATTTCCTCTTTCCTTTTACCCTAACCACACTTTCTGCCTCCAAGGGATCAATGACAAGTGTGCCACTCCTTTGGGGGAACAAAACTGTCTTCTTTATTTCAGCTACATTGTATTCTACACCATTAAGAGTCTCTTTATGCAGACCAGTTTCTTTTGGTAAAACAATGTCCTGGTTCCAAAATCCATTAAATGTAGGTGTCTTAATTGGCGCAAAACTAACAATGCTTATTCTAGTGTATAATTTGTAAGTCACCACTAGGGCTTCCCCTCTGTAGACATTGTTTTTATTGATGTTTGCTTTGATAAAAATATTGCTGGAAAGATTTTGAGAGGCATCGTCAGCTGCGGACTCCCCATTTCTATTCTGTCCTTGCGAGGAATTGCTGCCTGCTTTGGTTACAGTAATAGTAATAGGATTTGTTTTCAAGGTTTTCCCTGCATCGATTATTGCTGATCCAATTTTAAATGTCCCTTCTGCCTTGGGTTGCAAAACATAGGAGAAGGAGATAGATTGTGACATGTTCCCATTTATAAATTCCATGCTAGACGACTGGTTCGGCCCCATGATCACATGAAAGTCTCGGAAGGAAGGCGGCTGGAATGTTTTTCCATTTCCATTTAAAGTAAAGCTTACCTCAAACTGTTCATTCATGCCAACAGTATTCTTGCTCACTTGTGCAGTAAAAGTAGCATCCTGCGCGGCGGCCTGAATGGCAGCAATCAGAATAAAGTATATTATAAAAATTTTGTATTTCATTGTTGTATCAAATAAAGTCCCTTTTAGACCTACCAGTTTTTTTCTATATCCACTCTTACACCTTCCTTTTTTTGGAGTTTCTTTTGCACTTCTTTTTCCTGGTTGTTCAATGCGTCAAGCATCCTTTGTGCATCTTCTTTAGAAATTTTATTTTGCTGTTTAGATTTTGATTTATCCTTATTTTCTTTGTCACCCTCGCCATCTTTGGCTTCCTGGTCTTTTTTATCCTTGCTCTCCTTTTCTTCTTTCCGCTTGTCCTTGTCGTTCTTCTCCTTTTCGTCTTTGCTGTCTTTGTCCTCTTTGTTCTTGTCGTCTTTCTTTTTATCGTCCTTCTTGTCTTTATTATCCTTATTTTGTTGTTGTTGCTTTTGCTGCTCTTGCAACATCGTTTTGGCGTAGGCTAGATTATACTTGGTCTCGTCGTCTGCGGGCGACTGCTTTAAGGCATTTTTATAGGCCTGTATGCTTTCTTCGAATTTTTTAGATTTTAGATAGGAATTACCCAGATTGTGATACGCCTTTGCAAGCTTATCTTTGTCTGCCTTCATCCCAGTAATCTGCTTAAATTGGTCAGCAGCCTCATCGTATTTTCCTTGCTTATACAGCGCGTCACCCAAATTGAAATTCCCTTCTAGTGATTCCTTGCTTTTTTCCAGTGACTTTCGGTATTGTATTTCAGAATCACTGTACTTCTTTTCGCTATAAAGGTCATTCCCTTCTTTGATGTGCTTGCTCACCGTTTGAGCTAGTACAGGAAGGTGCAAAACAGTCATTATACAAATAATTACTGCAACTATAAACTTAGATAAAGAGCTCTTACTAATCATTCTTTGTGTAACAGGTTTGCAACAGCTTTAATTTCTATTGCTTATATAATCTTATTTAGTGTTTAAAATTGATTGAAACCATTTACTTCTTCTCTCGCCCACGACAAATTCAATCAATAGTAATAACAACGCTAGGGCTAGGAAATATTGATAGCGGTGTTCGTAATCTGTATACATTTTAGTGCCAAAATTCTTTTTTTCCATTCTAGAGATTTCGCCCAAAACTACTCCCATTCCATCTTCACTGTTAGATGCTCGCACAAACTTGCCTTTACCAGTTTCAGCAATCTCCCTTAAGATGCCTTCATCCAACTTAGTAACGACAGTATTCCCATTGTTGTCTTTTAAAAAGCCTGTCTGAACCTTATTTTTGTAGGTAGGAATGGGGCCACCAGACATTGAGCCCATTCCAATCGTGTGAATTATTATTCCTTCGTCGGCGGCCGCCTTGGCGGCTTTCACCGCATCATCTTCGTGGTTTTCGCCATCTGTAATTATCACCAGCGCCTTATGTTTCTTAATATTGTTTCCAAAAGACTTTATGGCTAGGTCAATAGCTGCGCCTACTGCTGTACCTTGAGTAGGAATGATGTCAGTGTTGATAGTAGAGAGAAATAATTTTGCAGCACCGAAATCGGAAGTCAAAGGCAATTGAACATAGGCTCTTCCTGCAAAAACTATAATCCCAATTCTGTCATTTTGAAGTTTTTCTATCACCCGGGCGATAGCCTGTTTTGACCTTTCCAATCGGTCAGGTCTTATATCTTGGGCCAACATACTATTGGAAACATCAAGCGCAATAATGATGTCGACGCCTTCTCGTTTAACTTCTTCAAGTTTTGTACCCATTTGAGGTCCTGCGATTCCTAGGATAATTAGCCCAAACGTTAATGCTATAAGTATAAACTTCAACCATGGTTTGGTATTGGAGACGTCGGGAGAAAGTTTCTTAACAAGTTCCTTCTCGCCAAACCGGGCGAGTAACTTTTTCCTCCAAACCCTCATAAATAAGAACAGTATTATAAACACTGGGATGAGTCCTAGTGCATATAGATATTCTTGGTGTGCAAGTCTTATCATTTCTGTTTATTAGCTCGATGATCTAAAATTTCATCATTCATTTTATTTAAGGAAATATTTTGAAAACGGTATACCTCATAAGAATTTCAAGCAACAATAGTATCCCTGCTGCCAGAGCAAATGGAAGGTATTCCTCCGAGAATGTTTTAAATTCCGTAACCTCTATCTTTGTTTTCTCTAGCTTATCTATTTCTGCATATATAGCCTTTAATTTTTTGTTATTGGTAGCTCGGAAGTATTTCCCGTCTGTCTGTGCAGCGATTTGCTTCATGGTAGGCTCATCAATCTGTACTTCCACATCTTGGTACCTAATTCCAAATGGAGTCTGAACAGGGTAGGGGGCTGTTCCAATTGTTCCTACTCCAATTGTGTAAACACGTATATTAAAGGCCTCAGCAATCTCAGCAGCAGTAATAGGTGCAACAGAACCAGCATTGTTTACTCCGTCCGTCATTAGAATAATAACTTTGCTTTTCGCTTTGCTTTCCTTCAGCCTGTTTACAGCGGTCGCGAGTCCTTCTCCAAGCGCGGTGCCATCTGCAATCTGCCCGCTCTTGATATTTTGAAAAAGATTGACTAAGACCGCATGATCAGACGTGATAGGGCATTGGGTAAAACTTTCACCTGCAAAAACGACTAATCCAATTCTATCGTTAGGCCTACTATTTAC
>DASVUU010000556.1:0-1640 GCA_036386935.1 Cytophagaceae bacterium
GTTTTTATAATGCTATCAGCTATAACTTGGGTCGAATCTTTGTAATATTTCAATTGTTTGAGATTCATCATAGCATAACTGCTTTTGAACAAATTCTCATCGGTGCGTTGGGGCTTGAATGCTGACAAATCAAATTTTTGAGTAGTTTCCTTAAAGCGATATCTGGTAAAACGCTGCCGCGGATTGTAAGAACCGTTATCCCCCGAGCTTTCTTCATAACGCACCCCTTCTTTCAAGTTGAGTATTAAATAGTTCTCATCAGCAGTTTTGGTCATTAGCCCATGCTTCGCCCTCAAAACTACATTTCCACTCGAACTATGGTCGTAAATTACCACGTTATGCAAGGTTCGCTCATCGGGATCTTTCTCCTGAACACGAATAGAATACCCGGCTATACTACTGTTAAAAACGCCTTCTTTAATCAGGAACGCTGCCTTCTGATTTCTCACATCCCACAATAAAGAGCCAAATTTAAGGTTGGCAACCGGCAACATGTAATCAGCAAATAAGAATGCGCCGATGCTAAGCAGGGAAACGGCCACAACCAGTGGTGCCATAGCTTTTTGAAGTGAAATTCCAGCTGCTTTGATTGCCACCAGTTCATAGTTCTCGCCCAGGCTGCCAAAAGTCATGATAGATGATAAAAGCATAGCGAGGGGGAGAGCCATTGCCACATTGGTTGCTGAAGCATACCACATCAATTGCAGGATGACATACCATGGGAAACCTTTTCCTATCAAATCGTCGATGTATTTGAAAAGAAATAGCATCAACAACACAAACATTACTATGAAAAAGGTAACAATGAAGGGCCTGATAAAGGCTTTCAAAACCAGCAGGTGTATTTTTTTCACATTACAAAAATAGGGATTTTTAATCCCTAAGCACCTAATACACTGATCAAATATTCGATCTGGTTATCCCAGATTAAACGGCGCTCTTCAATCAGTTCGGGCGGTGCAAAATCAGTAATCGACAAGGCAACATCATTAGTCAACTCGTCCTGGAGAATCTCCATTTCAAAGTAACAAGAGGGGTCATCATCGATCCAGCGAAATTTAACCAGCTTATTTTCTTTGATAGACAGGAGTTTAGCTTTATGATCTTCACCGTCCCACACGAAGGTGTAGATTTGGTCCTTATAATGAACATCATCAGCAAACCACTGAGAAAGGCCATTAGGCTCATTCAAAAAACTGAATAATATCTTAGGAGATGACTTTATTTCATATTCCAGACTAAACTTCTTTTTCTCTGACATTCTTAATTTCCTTTTTCTAAAACCGCTTGGGGGAGTTTTTTCGATTTCTTTTTAAAGGAAAGTAAATTAAACTATATTTGCAAACCAATTTTCAGGGTAAGGAAAATAAAGATGGCGGGGTATCCGCCAGTGGGCGAAGTTGCAGTGCGAGACTGTAGTAAATAAATAAATATATGGCGGGGTAGCTCAGATGGTTAGAGCGCAGGATTCATAACCCTGAGGTCGGCAGTTCGATCCTGCTCCCCGCTACGAAAATGAAGAAAGCCGCGTTGAGCGGCTTTTGTGGTTATTAAGAATACAATAAAGCTCTACTTAGCTTTTTCCAGTTGCTCTACTTTATTCTTCAGCGTTTGATTTTCTTGCTTCACAGCATCCATCT
>DASVUU010000557.1:0-2116 GCA_036386935.1 Cytophagaceae bacterium
AGTATCATTACGGAAGAAAATAAACTTTATTCTAGTGGTGGGGCAAACTCCTACTGGAATTTGCTTTTGCATTTGGTGGAGAAATATACCGACCGGGAAACAGCGGTCTTAGCATCAAAGTATTTTGCCATCGATATCGACAGGCAAAGCCAAACAACCTTTGCTATATTTAAAGGGCAAAAAAATCACAGCGACGTTGATATTAAAAAAGCGCAAATGCATATCGAGGCAAATTTTCAAGAAAAAATCGGCGTAGACGAATTGGCATGCCTTGTTTCACTGGGTAGGAGAAGTTTTGAGAGAAGGTTTAAACAAGTCACAAACAACACGGTTCTGGAATATATCCAACGAGTGAAAATTGAGGCTGCCAAACGAAGTTTTGAACAAAGTCGAAAAAACATCAATGAAGTAATGTTTGACGTAGGCTATACAGATACGAAAGCTTTCAGAACTATCTTCAAAAAAGTAACAGGGCTTACCCCAATAGAATATCGAAATAAATACAACAAGATGGCAATGGCTTTATAGCCAAGGTTATTGAATCCAACGGTTGTGTTTTTTTTTGGGATATTTTGCCACAGAGATATTCGTTCTGAATCGAAGTGCTCACCATGGACCGGACAAGTTATGGCTTCCAGAAAGTATGTTTAGGCCATCTAAGCGTTCTCATTTGTAGATTTTTATTTGCGGGCCCTGCTGCGTCTTGCCATCTACCGTATAGCTGGCCAGCTGAGTATAATAATCATTCCCTAGAAAGCACCTATTGCATACCTCCTTTTTAGTTAAAAAATTCGAAAGGTTATAACTATCGCCACTCGGAAATATTTTGATTTTGTAGTCAAGACGGAAATCGATTTTGCTGGGGAAATATACGAAGGGAGGAGAAATAGTCGAATCGGATCCCACTAATGCAATTAAGCTATCTGTCGGCAAATTTATTTGGTAGTACCTTCTATTATAGCTGACTATCAATACGGAATCTATCTCATCGCGAGAAAAGTTTAAAAACTGCACCTGAGCGCCCCCTCCCACCTCAGCACATTCCATCTTGGTGCAGCAGGAGGAGGCTATAATTAGCGGGAATATTAACAGTAAAACATTAATTAGTCTGACCAACCTTCGTCTTATAATTTTCATAATTCAAATTACAACTTACAATCTCTTCCAAATATGATAAAAATATTCAACCTTGCTTACCTCATAACCACAGCTTTCATACAATTTACAGGCAGGCAAATTATTGCCTTGAGTTACAACCTGAATTTCTTTGTTAGAGGTATTTTTGGCAAACCAGCTTTCGGCCGACCTCATTAACTTCTTGCCAATACCTTTTCCTCTAAATTTTGAATCGACTGCAATGATACCAATGTCTCCAATTGAGTTTTTTTCGCCGAGAGTTACTAGTCCTTGAATCAGACTTTGTTCTTTATAAATCAAGACCTCCTTTGCCAGTGTTTTATTTACAGAATTTATTATCCACGCCTTGTAAATTTTTTCATAAATGCCGTGACCGATGTTTGGATCAAGGGCAAACCTCGAATAGACTCCACTTTGCACAGCAAGATCGAACATGATAGGCTGCGGATATTTTTCCGGATATACGATAACGGCGGCGTCATCTATTAAACTCTCCCTGTCTATGATTTTTTTATACGTAGTCTTCCGGTCAATCAGACTAAGCGTAAAATGTCTTGAATCTAATTCATCTTCTAAAGCCCTTAAAGTAGAATAGTAAGCAAGGTCTACTTTACTTTCTACTAACTCTTCTACGATTCTGCGCCAATTGCCCTGATCAATGTATTCATGATTGATTCTACATACTCTTTTTTCGAAAACATTTGTGTCCCACTCTAATATCTCCATTAGCCTTCCAATTCTATAGCTTTATAATTCGATTCAAAATAAAATAGTAGGCTCTAAAAAACAAGGCTCCAAAAATAGATTACATCCAGTTTATAGAGCCGATGAAGCATAGCGATGTAGGGCTTTACCAAATATCTATTTCTTTCCATTACCATGACCCTTACAGTTCTCCATGGCGTTGGCATTGATTAATGTCTGTTAAACCAAATCTATATCTGGCCGTAGTATGAGGTATTGATAAAAATAAAATGAA
>DASVUU010000558.1:0-1837 GCA_036386935.1 Cytophagaceae bacterium
GACCAGGTTACGTGTCATCCAGTTATTCTGGCGAAGAAATGGATGGCAGTTTTCTATGCTATTTTTGCCATGCGTACCATATCGTAGGTGGCCCATCAACACTTCACCGGTAAAGCTTATATTTTCCTTGAGCCACTCGGCATCCTGAAATAGTTCTGGAGAGTTGCTCTGCACATCGGCAAATTTCTTTTGTACGTATTCAAAAACTTCCGATACTGCTTTAGACCCCATGGCCCTGTACCTGCTGATATATCGGTTGCCCGGAGCTACTTCTAATTTGATCGTTGCAATACCTGCTCCGTCCTGACCACGGTTATGTTGCTTTTCCATCAGCAAATACAGCTTGTTTAGCCCATATAAGGCCGTTCCATATTTTTTCTGATAGTAAGAGAGAGGCTTTAGAAGACGGATAAGTGCTATACCGCACTCATGTTTGATGGATTCACTCATAGTTGGTAACGAGTATGCAAAATTAGGTTTTTTATTAGAGAAAGCACTAAAGCTTAACATAAAATTTCCACAAAATACATTATACTTGACACTACTCTTTTTATACTTATTATTGAAGAAGCAGTGAATTTACCATAGCTGTGAATGGCTGCAAGGAAAGGATGATGAATTCTTGACCGAATTGGTATATTTGCGCAAATTTACACCGTGAAACCAACTAATCTTTTACTTTTAGTTAAAATATGACACCTCGGTTATCTGGTTTGGATTACCTAAGAGGCTTATGTGCTTTAGGCGTAATGGTATTTCATTACAGTCTATGGACAATTGGTGTAGAATCTTCGAGTAATATCCTGACCCGTATTGGAATTTACGGCGTGTCGATATTTTACGTTCTAAGCGGGTTAACCCTTTACCATGTTTACGAACTAACGCTAAGGAACACGAGTTCAAGCCTAAAGCTATTTTATCTAAAACGCTTTTTAAGAATATTTCCATTATTGTGGTTTGCTACCTGGCTTAAAATTTTATTATGGTGGGAACTTCCAAGAACAGAAACCCTAATTACTAATTTAACAGGACTATTTGCAGTATACAAATGGCACGAAACTTTTGCATTTGGTGCATGGTCTATAGGCAATGAACTGGTGTTTTACCTGTTATTTCCTATATTTCTCTCTTTAACCAGAAAGTCTGCGATACTATTTCATACTGGGATAGCTATTACATTAACCATTTACCTTGTTTTTGCATTTTTTATATTGGATAGCTCAATTCCTTTTCTGGATCAATGGCCTACATACACTAACCCCTTAAACCAGTTATTCCTTTTTGCAAGTGGAATTTGGTTAGGATATGTATTTAAAAACATTACCGTTTCACAAACGCTATTAAGGTTTGTATTACTTGCTGCGTTGCTAACCTTTGTATTTTATCCGATCACAGGGGAAAGAATCGAGCTAATAACTGGTTCCAACAGAATTATTTTAACCATTACAGCAATAAGCTCTTGCCTTGCCTTCTACAAAATGCAATTTAACTTTCCTAATTTGATAGACTATCCATTATCAAAGCTTGGACATTGTAGTTACTCCCTTTACCTTTTACATGCAATTTTGTTCAAAGCAGCTACCAAAATATCCGAAATATGGGGCAATTACGTCTTCCAAATTCCTATATCGCTGTTTTTACCACTTGCAGGTATTGCAACTATTATGGTGAGTTATGCTGTCTACTATTACTTTGAAAGCTATTTCACAAAAAGGGAGCGTCAGATAGGCATTTATGAATCACTAGAAAGAATTAGCTTCCGAAAAAACCAGGTTAGTTAAAAGTAGCTATAGCAAGCATCAGTAAAACATATCAGGAAATATTCCTACAAGGATCA
>DASVUU010000559.1:0-2598 GCA_036386935.1 Cytophagaceae bacterium
TAGCCTTAATTACCTTGATAGACGAAGATGTCCAATGGTTCAAAGCATGTATAGGCCTTTCTATAGACCGGACTTTAAGGAAAGATTCGTTCTGCCAGCACGCACTTCACAACCCAAAGGAGATTTTGGTAGTCAAAGACCCCTACGCCGACGACAGATTTAAAGACAGTCCCTTGGTATCTGGCAAACCAAATATAAGGTTTTATGCAGGCGCACCCTTGGAGACACCAGATGGTTCTGTCCTTGGTACCCTCTGTGTTATCGACATCGAGCCCCGAGCGATTTCTGAAGCCCAGCAAATCGGCCTCCAGATCTTGGCCAAAAAGGTAATGGATTTTCTCAACGCGAGGAAGTTGATCCTGATGCAGAAGAATAGGATTGAATTTGACGCTGCAAAGCTTCTCAAACTGACAGATCATGTACCTGGAATGATCTATCAGTTTGAAATGACTAAAGAGGGAAAATTGTCTTTTTCTTTTGTAAGTAAAGGTATTTCAGAATTGCACCCCGGTTTGGATCCGGAAATGGTCATGGCAAATCCAGAATTGGGCTTTGACTTTATCCATCCAGATGACCTGCCAATGATAAAGCAAAGCATATTTGAGTCTTATACAAACCTTACTGAATGGGCAGTTGAGTTTAGAGTAATAAATGGAGATGGCGAGGTGGAGTGGCATTCCGGAAGGGCAAAGCCTGAGCGGGATGACCAGGGAACGGTAGTTTGGTACGGCGTGTTTGTCAATATAAGTAACAGAGTCGAGTATGAAACGGCAATGGAGCAAATCTCCTTTGATATATCTCATGTGCTCAGAAGGCCTATATCCACTTTGCTTGGCCTAACGGCATTAATCGAAACGGAAGAAATGGATGACAAGAAGATCAAAGAATACGGTGGATATATTAAGACAGTTTCCGAAGAAATGGACAAGTTTACACGTAAGCTCAACGACACCTATTCCTGGAAAAAGCAAATCATCAATGGAGAGAGGATCTAGTTCATCTCTTTTGTTATTATTAAGCCTACTTTATACCGTTAGCTGTTCATTCTGGCGCTCCCCTTAGGGGCGATGGTAATATCGTTAGCTTTTAGAAGGAGACGTCAGTTGATCCCGCACCAGGCCTTTTTTCATATCTATTTTATAACTATGGTCCTTTGATAACTATTATTGCTATTTGAAGCCGTAACCAAATAGATTCCTGAACTTAATGAGCCGCTAAGGTCTATAGTTGTGTTTGACTTACCACCTTCTGGGTAGATCGTCTCTGTAGCAATTCTATTTCCCAGCGCATTGAAAAACTCCACTTCCAAAGGTTCGTCATTGTCTTGATTTAAGAAAAGATGGATCTCCTCAGCATGGGTGCACGATACTTCAAAATAGTTGTGTGTGTTATTTATGTTAATGCTTTCTAGCTTAGAATATTTTACTAGGCCTCCAGCATACTCCCACTTAATTCTATAGTAATGTATTCCTTTGATGATTTGCGTGTCTGTGAACGAGAAGTTTTGCATCCCTGATAGGTTAATGGCGTTGACAAAACCTACTGAGTCAAAGCTGAATCCGTCATTACTTCTTTCTATAGTATACCTCAGGACATTGGGATTATGATTGATAGCCCAAAAGATGACGGCATTCCCATCTTGTTCTTTTACATCCAAAGAGACCAGCTCTATTGGCAAGGGAGAGGTTGGAAGAATCAATGTCCAGGGGGAGAATGTAGAAACTCCGGCGATGGTGACAGCGTTAGAGACAAGATTTTGTGTTTGAGTATTACTAAGCTTTTGCCATTTACTCACCGCATTTGAGTATCTAAATGCTTTCAATCCAGCCTCACCATTGTTAGGTATTTCATTGTCCGCATAGGAAAATGTAACATTGGCCGTTCCTGAAGCTCCATTTTTATCTATCTGCCAGAATCTATCTACCACATTGTTTACATTGTCTGTATAGCTTATAAAACTGCTGCTTGCTACGGCCTCCGGTGTGGTTGGATAAGCAGTATTATTAGGTGCTGATCCATAGGTCGACACAGTCACATCGCCTATTGTTCCAGCTGTTAGATCCATAGTAAAAGGTAGATAATATCCTGGCTTTCCAAAAGGGAACTTATGTTGCCCTGCAGCGCTGCCTATCTTCCAGGTTACCTTACTTAGATTTAGGCTGTTTTCACTTGATACATAACCGTCATTTCTGACAATTGCAGATACAGCAGAATTTTCCACTGTGAGTGTTTTGGCATTTAGATTAAGATATCCGCCATTTAGAGTGAGTACGTTTTTAACATTTACCGCTCGCAACAATTGAATGCCGACAGAATTGCTTTGCTTGAGATTGTAGAAGTTTATAGCGCTGTTTCCGCCTATGTCAGATAAGCTATTGCCACTGAACTCCACAGTACCCAGGCCTTGGAGAAAACTACCATCATTTTTAAAATTGCCAAATACATTTAAGGTTGAGGAAAGAGGCGGCATGCTTAGGGAACCAGCTGTAGCAATTTCGATATTGTTACACACTGCGCCAGGCCCACCAATCAGAGGCATTTTAGAGGGTGTAGCCGGTATTAAGACGTTGGTACTTGTTGTCGGAATACTTCCATTGG
>DASVUU010000560.1:0-2924 GCA_036386935.1 Cytophagaceae bacterium
TATTGGTGGAGAGAAACATTAAAAAAAGATCACGCCTGGAATCTCTCCCCTATAACTAGAGAAAGCAAAATAGCATTCACCGATGCAGATCCTCTAAAATATTCGGATGATGATGTATTTGGATATATGAAAGCTGCAAAGGATACAAAACTCAAGGAAGACGGAACCTCCGAAATAGACTCAAAAGGTAAAGAGAAAAAAGAAGATGTCACGGTCACAAGAATTTCTCCATTAAAAAATTCCGTACTTATGTCAGTCGCAAGCACATCGACTGTCGAAAATTGGTCAAGTATGTCAAGACAAGAGGGAGATGCAGTACCATACAGCAAAGAGGAGTATAGTGCAGTAATGAAAGGTATGTTTTCCGTGGATTTAGCCCAAGTGGGTACATTTGCCACTTATAACAAAACTGGATTCAAAAACCTAACAATTAAACTACAAGAAGAAGGGTTAGCGAATGGCAGTAAGTTAATAAATGATCCTTTTGTAAAAGATATAAAAGGCAACCCTAAGCAATTAGTACAAATGCCACTTCAAGACAGACTCAAGAGAATCCAGGATACTATAAGAGCTCTGAAAACAATCTCTGGCGGCGCAATGCAAACCAATAATATGGCTGACGTTACACCTAAATTTATAATTCTAGCGACCACGAATTCTGGAAATCATCCCTTCTCTCATATCGCTAAGGCGGAAGGATTATACAATAACATTGCAACATTAAGTATTGATGCGATAAAAGAAGTGCTTGAGGATTACAAGGATCAAATAATAGGAAAAGTTTTTATTGGGAAAAGAGCTGGCTTCCTCGACGAATGCAACGCGGATTTGGCAAAATTAAGCTCTGACAAAATTAACGTCAGTAGTATAAATCAAGCTATCGACGGTTATTGCCACCAATTGGAAACGCAATTATCCTAACTATGAAATTTTACAAAATCGACATCACAGGTTGGACAGCCAGTTTTAGATATCCCAATTTGATAAGTGGTTTCCAACCAACATTGGAGGTACCGCCCTTAAGCACAGTTCTAGGATTAATCAATGCCGCAGCTGGCCAATTCTTAAGTTATAATAAAGAAAGTTTGGGCTACTATTTCGAATTTGATGCCAAGGCAATTGATTTGGAAACTATTTATCAAATGGACGGAAATGGTAGAACAACAAATAATAGTGCAAAATCAAATGTAATCAGACGAGAGTTTTTATTCAATCCCCATTTAATTATTTATACTTCAAATTCAACGATCGCAGAATACTTTAAAAAGCCAGTTTATTCATTGGTTCTGGGACGCATGAATGATTTGGCTACAGTAAATAACATTGAAGCGATTGACTTAACAAAATCGTCACAACTTTCGCCCATCGAATTGAAAGGACAAATTATCCCGGTATTCCCTTATTTACTATCTGGGATGATTCAGGCGCTACCTGAATATTTCACCAATACATTTCCTCGGAAAAATCTTGGTACAAAACCTTACTCAATTGTGTCATGCAAGAACGGAGTAAAAAGTCAAAAGATCGAAACAGTCAATGATGAATACCTGGGGTTAAATATTTTTATGCATCAACTTAGTTATGACAATGAACTACTTGATAGCTAAGTCTAAGCCACAAATCAGCTTAGTTGACCATATTAATGACTGTCTGAACATCCAGACCATTCTGTCATCTCAATTTGATATAAGCAAGATTTCAAATATCCCAAAAGATTTTTGGAATCTTGTTAGGGTTTCTATGATTTTCCATGATTTGGGTAAGGGCCATGTTGAATTTCAAAAGCTCTTAAATGATCAGCCTAATGACTGGAAAAGTCAAAGGCACGAACTTTTCTCATTGCCCTTTTTTCTTGCCTATGGTGGAATTGCAGACAAAAACATAGCCGGTATAATACTGTTGGCAATTGCAGGCCACCATAAAGACTTTAACCAACTTTTCGGAAGATATATATCTAAATATAATGACTCGGAGAGTAAAGGGTCTTACGACCTTAATCTCGGAAATACCCCAAAGTTTAGTTTTGTAGATGAATTTAAAAAAGTTAAAATAGATGCAATTAAAGACCTACTGAAAGAAGACTATAAAATTGAATTGGCAGCCAAGCCAGAGGGTTATTTAAACCAGATTAACTCACTGGTTCCTCAATATCTTACAAAAGGAATTAGCATAAAAGATAAGGATTACTGGTTTTTAGTACTCCTTTTCGGTGCAATAAAAAATTGTGATCATATGGGATCTGCTGGCATCCGCGAAATTGCAAACATTTCTTTACAGGATTTTAGCTTTCTCAATGTATATCAATCTAATTTAATCAATCGAGGTCTAGATTTTTACTCTCACCAAAAATCATGTTCTGTAACGTTAGGTAACGTAATTCTTACAGCACCCACGGGTTCAGGTAAGACCGAAAGCGCTTTTCTTTGGCTTCGCAAACACTTTTCGGAAAACCAGACAGGCAGAATTTTTTATGTTCTACCATTCACTGCTTCGATAAACGCCATGTTCGAAAGGCTCGTGAATGTAATTGATCGTGAAAAAGTGGGCATGCTACATGGCAAACTCAGTGCTTATCTTAATAATTATTTTGAAAATCATCAGTATAGTCAGAACTCAAAAAAGGAAGCAATCAATGCGCTGAAGCAGAAATTCAAGTATGTTACAACACCAATTAAAGTTTGTACTCCTTTCCAACTATTGAAACATCTTTTCGGATTAAAAGGGTTTGAACAAGGTTTATTTGAATGGACAAATGGCTACTTTATTTTTGACGAGATCCACGCCTATGATCCCAGAACATTTGCTCAAATAAAAGTGCTACTAGAATTTGTCACTGAAAACCTCAATGTTAAGATCATGGTAATGACTGCAACATTGCCTAAGTTTTTGCGCGAAGAAAGAAAACTTTCAATTGGACATTATAG
>DASVUU010000561.1:0-2488 GCA_036386935.1 Cytophagaceae bacterium
TTTGGGTAGGCTTTTAATCCAATCTCAAAGTAGCTTTTTAAATCTACTTTATTTGTGATCCGACTTGTGTTGTTAAAGTTTAGAGAGGCTATCAATGGTGAAAATTCTAAACTCTCATCATAGTGAGAAATACGGCATTCAAGTCGTGGGCATTCCATGCCTGAATCCAATCTTTTGCAAAATGCTTGGCTTTTTCTGCGTCCATCGGATGAAGAGTTTACGTGTTAAGTATTTTGAGGTGAAGTTGGAATGGACCCACGTCATTTTTATTCAGCTTTGCAAGCACTCTGGATATTTGGGTGATATGACTCAGATCGTGGGTAGCCCATGTAGCAATAAGTTGTTGAACATTAACCTCCCCTAGTTTTGGATGGCGTGCGGTTTTTAAAAAGTCAGCTTCTTGAAGGTTTAAGATGTTTAATTCCATAAGATTGTGAGCCCTAAGCTCTCTAAATTGTTTTAGCAAATCATTTAATGAACGGCTCTTCGACAGTTCAAAATGAGCAGTCATGTCAATGGGCACCAATTGTCTAACGGCGTCTTGTGATAAGATTATTTTCATTCTTACCATCCAATTGGTCTGATCACAGACGATAAGATGCGCTAATACTTCCTTAGCATTCCAGGTGTTTTCACCTTCGTTAGCCATAATCCAATCTGGACAAAGACCTTCCAGCAAGGCATCGAGAACATCAGGTGTTCGCTCGAGTATTTCTAGTTTTTTTGTAAAGAAAACGGCATTAGATATGGTATTATAAGCTGTTTGATTCTTTAAATCATCGGGTTGAGCCTGACTATCTTTTTCTAATAAGTCACCATCTGTGAAATGTCTAATTTCTTTGACACCGTCGAATTTACCCGTATTATATTTTTGAGAATCTCCTTTGGGTATGGAAAGTGAATTCCACGTTTCGGAATACATTTTTCCGATATATATAATTTGGCCAATATGATATGAATAGTGCGCCAGCTGTCTATTAATAGCCTCTAAGACGGTATGGCCTTCATTTCTGATGTAGATGATTTTTTCAAGATCTTCCTCTTTTAAAGAATATAAAGTATCGGTAAATACTTTCCAACCGTTGTCCCATCGATGAATCATTTCTCCTTTATCGAACACTGGGCTATCGAATTCAGCGTCCCTATTACGCCATTCCTTTTCCCCATCCGTAGTGAGGAAATCTGTCCAGCGGCTTAGCATATTTCCAGAGAGATGGTTTACAATTGTAGCGATGCTATTGCTATTTTCGTTGAATTGACAGAATAATTTTTCTACTGGCACTTGATGGAAGGTTTTTTCACCAAGGGTTTTATAATATGCGAATTGTTTAATAACACTGTTTAGATAGGAACTCATAGAAATTACTTTATACCCATTATCACTGCGAAATTTAAATTTTTGTGTAGGATGTCTACTTTTGTGAATCCAACTTCCTTGATCAATTCCAGTTGATAGATGATAGATCTTGGGGAGTCTTCTTTTTCGACATAAGCCAGTACCTTTTCCCGATATTCCTTATCTTTCAAGTTCTCTAAATATTGGCCGTATAGTTCCCAGACATACTTCGTGACTATTTCATCGTTCTGTACCACCATGTCACAGATCATTAGGCACCCTCCTGGTTTCAGTATTGCATAGAGCTTCTCAAAAACGTTTTTCCAGTCTTCGTCGTCTCTAAGGTGATGCAATACTGCACCTGCTAGCACGATGTCGAAACAATTATGCGCTAAATTTGCCTCTCTAATATCGGATTTGATAGCCTTTACTTTTTTAGATGTATGTGGGCTGATCCTTTCAACGGCCCTAGAAATCATTGCTTGACTTAAGTCAACTAAGGTGCATTCCAAGTTGGGAATTTTGCCCAGCATTTTGAGCGTATAATTTCCCGCGCCGCAACCCACATCTAAGAGAGTCTTTGCTTTTGGGTTCATTCTTCTTGCAGACTCAGTAATAAGTTCAAGTGAGAAGTTGGCATCTAACGTGGAGATCTGGCCTGTTTCCAAGTTAGAAAAGCGTTCCACATCGTTGTCAAATCTTACTCTGATCTCTTCTATTGAAGATTTATTTTCTAGAGGGTTCATTCTGTTTTGTTTTGTTTTGTGAGGAATGTAATCAATTATCTTTTATAATAGAAGATAAGAGATGCCTTATCGATGGTATGTTGATTAAGCATAAAACCTACCAGCGCAGGATTGGCTGAACGGTCTAATCCAAGTTTGTTAACATTCAAGGCATAAATCGTCACCTCATACTTGTGATGCCCGCTTCCCTCGGTAGGACAGGGTCCCCCGTAGCCATAGGCTTTGAAATCAGTAAGGCTTTGAATGCAGCCGTCAGGAGCATTTTTATTATCTGGGTTTCCTGCACCTGCCTTTAATGTGGTGATATCGGAAGGAACATCAAAGATCAACCAATGCCACCAGCCGCTTCCCGTTGGAGCATCTTGATCGAATATGGTTATTGCAAAGCTTTTGGTATCTTTTGGTG
>DASVUU010000562.1:0-6542 GCA_036386935.1 Cytophagaceae bacterium
AGGTGGTGTAGGGCAAGGCTTTCTCCTTAGCCAAATAGTTTCATGGAGAATATGATTTTAAATAAGGGAGACACGCTTAACATACCCAACTATAGTACTCGTCGGAATTCACGAAATCTTCCAATAGGCTTATAATTAAAAAATTGCGTATCGGTCCCATAATGAGTTGTTATCACACACAAAGAATACCTATGGAATATAAATACCAAGTTGCATTATCATTTGCTGGCGAGGACAGAGAATATGTAAATAGAGTTGCCGAATTATTAAAAGAAAACGGCATTAGTGTCTTTTACGATAAATTTGAGCAAGTTGACCTTTGGGGGAAAGACCTTGGAATACATTTCGACTACATATATAAAAGACAATCTCAATATTTCATTCCTTTTATTTCTAAAAATTATGAGAAGAAAATATGGACTAATTATGAGGTACGAACTGCGATTGCACGAGCAATAGAAATAAAGAGGAATATATTTTACCTGTTAGATTTGACGATACAGATCTTCCAGGAATTCGCTCAACTCTTGGATATTTGGACGTTCGAATGTTATCGGCAGAAGAATTGGCAAATGCTATTATACAAAAATTGGGTGCTGAACCGAATATTCCATTGCCTGAAAAAAATGAACCCACATTTCAAAAGGGTATTTATTTATCGACTTACATTGAGGCAAGTGATTCTTACGGAATAGTTGGAGTAAACATCGGAGTGACCGTTACTAATAAGATAAACGGGTTTAGGTACTTTGGACCACCATTTTTTAAATTATCAAAACCGTATGTTGGTGATGCCGACACTTTTCAGTTATTTGACACTATGCAACAAATTTCTTTCCCTAGAAAAATGGAATATGGAGACCAATATCAGATGAATTATAAACTCAAAAAGGGATTTATAGATTTGATGCGAGAATTTAAAGGTCACAATGTAACTCTAACAGCATATGCTTCGACAACTGTTGGAGAAAAATTATGCTCGAATGCAATGAATATTGATATGCTATTTTCAATGGAAAAGGAATAAGCACGTGTGGTACATGCCTCATAAAAAAATGGGGTGTTCATTTGTTATTCAAGGCAGTGGTCCGCATTAAGTTCAGTACAGCTTGACAGCGAAACGCTTCTCTGACGCTAGCGGCGAGCTTATGCCTTATTAACGATCCAACGACGCGCTGAGGCAAATACAAGAAAGAATTACCTTGCTACATGAGCCGGAAATAAAGAACAGGTGACAATAACAATCTACTTCGTCACTTATACTTGGTCTAATGGATAGACTTATTTATAACCGATAATTATAGGTCCATTTTTATAAACAGTCTGAAATATTGCCAAGAGCATAAAGGCTTAGAATTGTATGTTACTGCCCAGCCATGTTCATTTGATATTAGGAAGCAATGGTGATATGTTATTAGCAGTATTATAAGAGATTTGAAAAGTTAGACCTCAAGAATTAACAGCAAAATTTTAGAAGACTTTATCTTTCCAGAAAGCAGACGAGAGTGGCTTTTATTGTAGCCTGTCCTGAAGAATTTCGTGATTTCGAAGGGCAGGAACGAAAAATAGCAACAATAAGGAGCACCAATTGTGGCAACAACAAATCCCTCGGATTGTTTTAGACAGCAATTCAATTATGGATGAGAGTTAGCGTCCATTCATCAAAATCCCGTAGAAGCTGGTTTTGTGACGCACCCGGAAGCAGTTGCATAAAGCAGTGCAGCAGCGTATGCAGGTGAGAAAAAAATTTTTATTCAATTAATATATTGTAAATTCAAAGAGCAAACACGAAAGCGTGACGCTCTAACTATGCGATGGCACACAGAGACCCTGCCCCAGTGGGCTGTCTTAGAGAATCCCTGCCAAGACATTATCCCTTATCTTTTAAAGTTTAGGCTTGTCGAATTTTATCATTTAAAGCTTATCTTTTTTTAATCTAAATCTTTGCCAGCTTAATATAGAATTTGCTTCCCTTTATCTAAAAAATAGCTGCTAGATCTTAAAAAGCGAACATATATTAACTGGTAGTAATAAATTTTATTATATTTGTTCATAAGTTCTTTGAAAAAGATTTTGAGCTGGTAACTAAAAGAAGTGATTACCCTGCTAATTAAGCAACCCAAATGGGTTTATATGGAGTGACGAATAACATCATAACGCGATGAACAGGTCTATGACCCGTCTCGTGCTGGAATTGAACCGTTAATGCCATTATGTTGCTCTGTTTATAATCAAATATATAGAGCAAGTTAATTAAGGAGTGAATGAGAACATCGCGTACGCTTTTAGTTGCTGGCAATTCATAAATGAGCAAGGGTGATTTTGCCCGGTAACTAATAAATTTATGAAAAATAAAAATCAAGATCTTGATAGACTAATCAACGGTATTAGAACTATCCTAACGAACCGGTGTTCTCTTCCAGAGGAAGACGTTGCAGTTCTCAAAGAATGCATTAGTCTTCTTGAAGAAGAAAAGAAAGATTTATCTCCTCTGAGGTTAAATGCAGCTTCTGTTGTGAGAACAATAGAGGCATTGTATCAAATATTTAGAGTTGTGAGAGATGATGATTTTACGAATTTCTTCTAAAACCTGGACACTCCTTAATTTAAACAATTACCACTATGAATTTAGGAACTACAATTAAGAATTTAAGGAAAAAGCAAGGGTTCACTCAAGAATACTTTGCTAATAAGTGTGGCATCACACAAACCTATTTATCGCAAATCGAAAATAATCTTAAAGAGCCGAATCTTTCGAAGTTGAAAGAAATAAGCGAATCTCTTCAAGTTCCACTACCCATTATATTCTTTCTCTCGTTAGATGAGAATGATGTGCAGCCTGAGAAAAGAGAGGCTTTTAAAATGGTAAACCCATCTGTAAAGTCTTTTGTGGATGAATTCTTTAAAGCATAGAAAACAACAATTAAAACATCTCAGGTTTATTCTGAAACTTAAAGAATCAGATGAGCTAGAGAATATAATAACAAATGTTGATTCGTACTATGGAGAATTTGTTGAGGAAAAAAAAGACAAGAATACAGGTCTAGCTAAACGATATAAAGATGGTAGTGTAAAGAGGAGGATCTTGAATCCACCTTTTAATTCTTTAAAAAATATTCAATCCAAAATAAAAAATAAAATACTCTCAAAAATACCTCTTCCTGAAAATATACATGGGGCAGTAAAAAAGAAAAGCAATATTACTAATGCAAAGTATCACCAGGGTAATAAATATATTTTTACCACTGATTTAGTGGACTTTTTTCCATCAATTACTATTAAAGATGTAAACTCAATATTTTCAGGTCTTGGCTATTCTTGTTTAATGGCGCGTTTTCTTTCGTTATTAACCACTTATAAAAAGAGAGTACCGCAAGGCGCTCCGACAAGCAGTCATTTAGCTAATCTTGCATTT
This sequence comes from Cytophagaceae bacterium, assembly GCA_036386935.1. Classification (GTDB taxonomy): domain Bacteria; phylum Bacteroidota; class Bacteroidia; order Cytophagales; family Cytophagaceae; genus DASVUU01. Next base: position 3,416 of record DASVUU010000562.1, read on the forward strand.
CTAAATATTGATAAAACTATTATTGATTTCTGCTATAAAAAAGGAATTAAATATACGAGGTACGTTGATGATTTAACATTTTCCGCACCTTTTGATTTTAAAGACGACATCCTCTCAATAATTAAAATTATAAAATGCCCTTCCCATAATTTTAAAATTAATTATAGGAAGACAAATTATAAAGGCAATCAAATAATAACGGGAATACAATTATCCAACAATTGCCTAGGGGTACCAGATAAAATAAAAATAAAAGTAGAGGAAGAAAAGAAGCTTGGATTGCAAAACGGGCCATATACTAATTATGCAAACCAGATAATTTCAACCAACAAAAGGAAAAAATAATACCAATATAGATTGTTATTAATAGTTAGTGTCCCCATTATCTGGAGTCTTTTCGACTAGGGATTATAGATGAGAATTAGTGTCTCTGACCCTCAATGGTCGGAGGTGTTTCGTAAAGTGACTTATGGGAATTTCTTACATGTTGTATAAAAGCTAGTAGTAGGCGTACAAAGGTCGTCGTGTAAGGGAAGAAGGGTGTGGACAACTGAACCGTTACATATAATTTATAAAAACAATGCGAAATATTGTTAGGATAGGAGCGGCCTTTATTGCTGGGGTCATTTTGACATGGATTTACCTTACCTTCAGGGAAATCAATAGATCCATTATTTATAGTGTGAATCCCGGTGTAATAATTAATATAGTAAATGGAACCGGAAAAGATATAGACACTTTAGTTCTGTTTTCATCAGCAAAAAAAGAAATTTCGAAATATATAAATATTAAACCAGGCGACAAGATCAAAACCCGGTTAGGTATTTATGGCGAAGGAAGTTATGAATTATGTGCCCACTTCGACAAGAAAAAAGTATGCAATGGGGGATATGTCGAAGGATATTACAATATAACCAATTTAGTTATCGAGAATAGTATTATAGTAAAATATTAAACATCAGCCAACCTGATGAGCTAAATTCCATTTTTCAATATTTATTGCCGCCGCAAAAGCTGTGAACACTATCAAAGAGCCCCACTATCACGCCTATCCGTAATCTTTTCGACTATGGATTATAAATGAAAATTAGTGTCTCCGACACGTGTTGTGAAGTAAAATATTTCAATTTAATGTATTTTAAATTGGACAAAGCAGGAAAAGCAAAATCATATGAAAACATCAAACTATATTATCATCCTGCTAGCCTTTCTTTTTTTTACCTTGGCAAGCTGTAGCCAAACAGACGGTAACGGTTCATTATATGTAGTAGATACAAAACAGTCAATTGACAATAAAAACTATGAACAACAAGTAAAGGGGCCATTTTCTAGTCCGCGCAAGCTTGCTGCGGCTTTGTCGCAAAATGGCATTGGAGAACTAAAGGAATGGCAAAATCCTATGGAAATGGGTTGGGGCTCGTTAACAGGCTATCATCAGTTTGGCGCTCAAAACGAAGGGGCGACAATGCAAAACAATATTGCTTATAATCTGGAGGGCACGGAAGCAGTTGTGACAAGCCTTACAATTAATCTTAATATTAACAACACCTCAGATAAGAAAAATGCTTTGAGGTTCTTGGCTGAAATTGCTCAGAAAACTTTTAGTTCGATGAATTTGATAATACCGTCTGACCTAAAAAAAGCTATTTTACAGTCAAAAGAGTTTAAGGGCGAGTTGGATAATTATTCAATCTTTAATCAACTTGAGAACTCCAAAATTGAAACATGGAAGGTTGTAATCAGGTAAAAATAAAGTTTAAAACATAAGCCGTTTCACAAATCAAATGACAGACCGTAACCTAAAGACCATATTCGGGACTTTATCTGCAGTACTTTTAGCAACTCTATTTTTCAAATTAACAAACGTGCCAGGGGGGATGATTCTATCTGGACTTGCACTCGGTGGGATGATGATAGTTGTAATAATTCTTGGTTGTTTGTTATTGACTGGTATTTTAAGACTAATCATTAAGCAGGCCTCCTTCCTGACGATATTCTCCATTACTACTTTTATCTCCTTCTTAGCCTTTCATTATCAATTGTATTCACCGACATTAACAATTAAAGTGCCTAACGGATTTAAAGGGGAAGTTAACTTGGTACTGTCCAACGTAAATGACAATATTTTAACAATTGACACCAATGGAATTGGTTATCTGAATAAGTGGACTTTTAGTAAAACATATCTAAGACCCATAGTTATGCAACTAGACGGTAAAAATCTTGACAAATACCTCGTTGGATTTAATCAATCATCCTTTTTTGGGAGATCATCCAGTGCCCAAGGAGGCATTAGAAGCTTAAGCTTCAAAATCGTTCTGGATAGTCTAACCGATGAAGATTATTATACATTTGACTGGATGAATAAAGTCGATAAGAAATTAATTTTGTCGAAAGACGTGGATGAGTGATTTGTACTGCATTCCTGACGGTCCCACCTATCCTTAGTCTATCAGACTACAAATTAAAATTGGTGTCTTCGACACGGTTTGTGAAGTCAACTGTTCAGGTTATATTATTTTTATTATGGCAGATGCGGGGTATAAAATGAAAGACCAATTTTCTAACCTTTGGAGGCAAGATAATCATCTGGTGGAATGTTATAATAATCTAGGTTAGGGCATTTGCTTTAGAATCCTGTTCCTGCAAACATCGTTAGAAATGAATGGGAGTAGTTTATTCAAGCGAGATCGATTATTATATGGGTGGCAGGGCCTACCAGAGATAAGTTTTCTTTAGGTTGCCGTGTCGGAGACACTACAGTCCATTTACTAATCTTAGATCGCTGCGCAACTCAACGAATAGGGTGAATGTGATATATGTCGCCGCATTGTGAACAACATCTATAAGATTTTTTAATAATTTGACAGGTCACGGCAACCATATATATCTTTTCATTCTATATTATTTAGTATTGTTATAACTAATGAAAAAGAGAATTTATTTTAAAAAATCATACTTATCGATTGTTTTGATCTTTTTGTTGTATGGCTGTGGCTGCAGGATGTGTAAAGAAATCAAGGACGTAGATTTAGGTCCCATTCCCGATTCTACCTTGAATAAAGTTCCATACCGGACGGGTCAATCTCTTCGATTTGAAAATCGAGAAGGAGTGGCTATTGAATAT